>JAUWSZ010000219.1 GCA_030609865.1 bacterium
ACAAAAGGCTCGAAATCCTTCCATGGATTCCAACGCTTCTTACCCCGTCCCAGACGCCGGGTCACGACCAGGGCGCAACCGGCACGCGTAGCGGCGACATATCGAAGCCTAAGCGCCTCTGCCCAGGCAAAGGCCTTTTCCTTTTCGGCGAGCCCTTCCCATCCCTCAGGGTGGGCCAACACCGGCTGCTGGTAGGCCCGCTTCGGGCCCAGGACGAGCATGTGCCCGAGCACCCGGCCTCCCGAACGATCGATGTGGGTCTGCACTCCGTGATCATACTCGCCCGAGGGATCGGCAAGGAAGACCACAGGGGCTTCCAGCCCCTTGACCTTGTGGAGGTTCATAATCCGCACGAGAGGCCTCTCTCCGGATCGGGCGGAAATCCCGTCGTGGGGCGCCTCCAGACGAACGAGCTCGCCCAGACGTTCGACGACCTGTTCGCTCGTCCACATCTGTCTTTGCGCATCCCGAAGGATCTCGATCGCCTTGGCGAGGCTCCCGGCCTCCACGTCCCCGCCGGGACGACTGCCGGCCAGGGCCATCAACCCGAGGTCGGCCACCATTTTTTCGAGGGCGGCCGGAACGGGCAGCCGCGCCAGCCAGCGCGCGTACCGTCTGAGGCGCCCGAAGGCATCCCGGAAGGCCTCCGCGTCCTCTTCGCCCAACCCCTCCTCCGGAACGGCCTCCCTGTAGGAGAACCGGCTGCCCGCCTTCTTCAAGGCATACAGAGCCGTGTCGCTTACGCCGAAGAGTTCGCTCCTGAGCGCAGCCACGAGGCACACCGGGTTGTCCGAATAGACCACGGCCTGCAGGCAGAGGTGGAGAAGCTCGAGCTCGCTCACCTCGTTCAGCGTTGTCCCCCCGCTCACCTGGTTCGGAATGCCGAGGTCCTGGAGCTTGCGGGCATACAGGCTGAGGTGCCTTCGCTTGAATGTGACGATCATAAAATCTTCGGGGCCGACCTCCGCGGGCTTTCCCGCTTCCAGCTCCCTCGTCGTCCGGGGCACGGTCATCCCGGAGTCGATGGCGCCCCGAATGGTGCGCGCGATGCGGTCGGCTTCGTACTCGACCGCTTCGTCCGTATTCGAATAATCCTCTGGAATCGAAAGGGCATACAGGCCGCTCAACTCCCCGTCGTTCCCTTCCAAACGACCGGGCTGCAATGGCACGTACCCCGGAGATTCGTCCGAATCCTTGCGAGGAAACCTTTTGTGCGTGCCCGGGGAATCATCGGAATCCGCGTTCTCCGGCTCGAACACCTGGTTGACCCATTCGATGATCGCGCCGGTGGTCCGGAAATTCACGGAAAGCTCCAGGAGGATCCCTTCTGCTCCTTTCCCGTCGCCCCGACGGATCATCGACTTGACCTCGTTGTACGTGACGATATCCGCCCGTCGGAAGCGGTAGATCGACTGCTTGGGATCGCCTACGACGAACAACGATCCGGGCCGAGGGACGCACTTGCGCCATTCGGTCTCCTCCGGGTCCGTCGCTGTGAGCATCATCATCACCTCTGCCTGGACCGGATCCGTGTCCTGGAACTCATCCACCAGCAGGAACCGGAAGCGATCACGAAAATACCTCCTCACATGAGGCTTGTCCCGAAGGAGCCCTGCCGCCTTGATCAACAAATCCTGAAAGTTGAGTTGACCGCGCTCGCCCCGCAGACGGTCGTAGATCTCCCGGGCCCGAAACAGGATCCGCAGGACCGTGGGGTAGCGGTACTCGTACCAGGCGCGCAGGGCCGGCTGGACCACCTCTGCCCGGAACCGCCCCCAGCGGTCCTCCTCCTGTTTGGCGTCGTCCCGGGTGAAGCGCCCTTCCCGCATCCACTCCTTTTGCGTAGCCTTCCCTTTCCTGTCGAAGAGCGCCAGCACCTCTATGAGCTGACTCTGCGGACGCAGGTCCCCGTAATGGGAGATGACCCAGGGCAAGCGCTTGAAATGGGGTATGAGGGAATCGGTTCCCCACTGGGCGGGCAGGTCCCGGGCAAACCTCCGCATGTGCGCCACGTATCGCTGAAAGTCGTTCTGTGCCTTGGTCAGATCCGGCTCATCCCTTCCCTCATCCGGCACGGGCCATTCGTCCACGTCCGGGAAGTCGGCAAATCGAAGGAACGTGTTCTCCAGGTCCTCCAATGCAAGGCCAAGACGATCCAGCTCGGAACGCAGGCCTTCCGTGTCTTCGACCAGAAGGCTTGCGGTCAGCTCTTCCCATGCCTCGATCCGCAGCCGTTGGTCCACATCCTCATCGATCTCCTCGAATGCGAGATCCACTCCTGCCTCGACCGGCCGTTCCCGCAGCAGCCGCGCGCAGAACGCGTGAATCGTGCCGATAAATACCTGCTCGATGTTGGCCAGGGCCTTCTCGAGCCGCTCTCTTTCCTCCCCTCCTGCTTCGCGCACAGCCCTTTCCAGCCTCACCTGGAACCGGGCCCGAAGCTCCGCGGCAGCCTTCCTCGTGAACGTCACCGCAGCCAGGGTGCGGATCTCTTCGCACTTCCCCCCGGCAAGGAGCGCGACCATACGTTCCACCATGCTCGCCGTCTTGCCCGTGCCGGCAGCCGCCTCGACCAGCATGTTCCTGTCCAGATCGTTCGTGATCCGATCCCGCTGGTCCTGGTCGGCAGGCATTGGAAGATCGGATCTATTCCTGGTCATAGCCTCTCAGCCTCCGAAACGGCGTGAGTGGTTCGTTCTCCTGGTTCTCGAGTTTGCGCGAAGACGCCTCAGCCGCGGCATGCACATCCCCGAAGGCGTCCTTGTAGTCGCTGTAGTTGACGTCTCCGGGATCGTCCGTAAAAGGGAAGGCTCCCCTTGCAAGCATCTCGCACAGGCGCCCAAGCACACGTACCCCCTCGGCAAGCTCTGCTGCTGTCCATTCGACCCTTTCGCCGTGCTCGCGCGTGGTCGGGAAGAAGTAGCCGAAGCGGTCAACCGCGGCCTCCGGCGAGACCGTTTCCTTCAGGCGGCTCTCGGCCAATTGCAGATACAGGGCACTCTGCACGAGCCGTCCGCTGTTGAAAGGGTCCTCGGGGGCGCCGGGCCTCTCCCTCCTGTACCTCCAACTGCTTCCTGTCTTGTAGTCCCAGACAGTGTACTTCTTCCCTCCGGACCCGGGGACTTGATCGACCCGGTCGATCCTCCCCCTGGCGCGCACGGTCGCCCCACCTTCAAGCTACAGGCTGACCGGTTCGAGCGTGTCGAGAGGGGTTCCCTGCCCCTCGGGCAGCATGCCTATCGAGGCCTCGAAGCAGAAGGGCCTGCTCTTCCTGCAGAATTCCTCTTCTTCCTGGAGGAAGATCCGGGATGCCTGCTGCAGGTCCAGGGTCTCCCGCTCGCAGGCGGCCCGGCTCGGGGCAGGCTTGCTGTCCCTCCACCACGCCAACACCTCGTCGAGCGTCTCCACCAGAGCCTTCTCGTCTCTCTGGAAATCAGGCAAAAGGTCCTGCTCGCTCAGACGGTGCATGAACCTGCGGAACACCGCGTGGAGGAGTTGCCCCCTCTCCGCCGGATCGAGCCAGATCCTCGGATCGATTCGAACCTCGTCAGGGGGTCGGATGCCGAGGACGTACCGGAAGAAGTACTCCATCGGACAGGCACCCACCATCTCCAGCGCGCTCGCAGACAGGACCGGGCCGTCCGGCTTCGTGGGGTCCAGATCCAGACCCGCCTGGGGAACATGGCCGTCGTATTCGGTGAACCTGTCGCTGGCCCGCGCCTTCCGTGCGACGAATCCCCGCCCCAGGTGGGGAAAGCTGCGGACGAGCACTTCCTGCGGGTCCAGGATTCCATCCCCTTCGCACATCCACCAAACCCAGGACTCGGTCAGGTCGAGACAGCGGTCGAGGCTGCCCGGGGCGAAGGAGGCGGGCTCCGGAAGCCACCGGATCAGGTCATCCTGGTCGCCCTGGGGATTTCCGGCGAGGATCCGAAAAGCGGCCAAAACCATGGGGCTCGGGAACATCTCCCGATCATCGGTGAGGCTCCGGCAGCAGTAGCTCAGCGTCACGTTGCCGCGGAGCCGGGCCAGGAGCCTGGCGAAGCCCTGCGCGGTTCGGGCGAGGCGGCTTGCCGCGGTGGGCAGATCCCCGGACACCCTGATTCGCTCTCCATCGAGAAGAAGCGGGTCCTGCAGGCCCGCGCCCGGGAAGCGGCTGTCGTCCAGCCCGACGATAAAGGTGTGCTTCCGGCCGGAGTGACCGCCGCCGTAGATAGGGGCCACATGAAGCCGCCCGGGCCGCGGCCCTTCTCCGCGCACCGGAGCGGACAGACACAGATTCTCCAGCCACTTCCAGATGTCCAGCCCCTCCACGTCCTCATCTCCGAGGCAATCGGAAAGCTCTCCGATCCTTTCGGAGAGCCTAACACGAACGTATTCGTCGAACCGGTTGATGTGCCGAGCGTGCCGCTCCAGGAAGGCGCGGGCCGTCTCCAGGAGATCCCGTTGCCTGACCGCCCTTTCGGGCACGTACGAAAGAAGGCCCCGGACAAGGCGCCGAATCGCCTCGAGCCCCTTGATTCGCCGAGCCAGGCGTGCCGCCTCGTCGCCCGATCCTTCGCCCTCCTCGTCGCTCAGCCTGCCCGATGCCTTCTTCCTCTCGGCGGCGTTCATCGCTTGATCGATCTTCGTCAGGTACCTTGCCCGCCCGCCGCCGATCGGCAGGGTCCGAAGCAGGGCCCCGAGCTTGGGGAAGGGGATCTCGTCCTTCCCCGTCTCATCGATTCTGAGGAGACCGTCTTGAATCATCCTGACCAGGGTCGATTGGGGATACCCCTCCCGAATCCAGGAAAGCCATCCCAGCAGGGCTCGTGCCGGGCGGCCGTAGCGGGCCGGGATGCCCTCGGCAAACGTGACCGGCAGGGCCTCTCCTGGTTCATCGTCCATCAGTCGGGAGGCAATCTCATAGATGAGGGGAACGTAAGTGGCCGTATCCGTGTGAAGGATCTCCACCTCGTCGAGGGCAACCCCTTGTCCCACACAGCACCGCAGGACCTCGCGCACCTCGTTCACCTCGCCCACGGCCCGAAAAATCCCGGTCGTGCCGGGCGTTCCGGGCTGATCCACAGGGAGGTTGATCCTCTGCTTCTCCGGGATACGCTCCAGGAAGGCCGTCTCCAACAGGCAAAGATCCTCGGCCACATCCTCCGGCACCAGGACGAGCGTCTCCTCTGCAATCTCCCCCGGATTGCCTTCCAGCCGCTCCCGGGCCAGGCGAAGGAGCACCGCATAATCTGCCAGCCTCTCCGCCTCGAGGGCCTTTTCGTATTCCTCGAGGAGCCTTTTGATCTCTTTCCCTTTGCGCGCCACCTCGAAGGCCCCGACCTTCAGGCTGCCGGACTTCAGGCCTGCCAGTCGCAGGTCGCGGATCGCATGGGTCAGGGTTTTCGTGAGCCCCGGGCTGGGCGCCAGCCCGGTCGTGTACCCGCCTCCGCGGACTCTCAACCGTTCGAACAGGCGGTCCACCAGGACCTCGAGACGCACCCCGCGGAGGAAGGCGAGACCCCTCCGATCC
>JAUWSZ010000125.1 GCA_030609865.1 bacterium
CCATCAATCGAGCAAATGGGGCTGCTTGTAATTATAGCTATGTTTCACCGTTTGTTGGCTGTCCGGTGCTGTCCGGGGTTCCCTCGTAGTTTTGCGCCGGGCGACTTCGGGGGAGGGAGAGACGGAGCCCAAGCAAATCGGAGAGGGAACCCGGGACAGCACCGGACTGCGAACATCGCGTGAAACATAGCGATATTTCCAATCTGCCCCATTGGCTCGATTGATGGTGTGTATGTTATAAGTATAGAGTTGTGCTGAAGCCCGAGTCCGGTCCATTCGAAAGGAGGAGTGCACAAATGTTCGAGTTCAACGACACCCATCTGATGATCCAGGACATGTTCCGCCAGTACATGATGAACGAGATCGAACCGATCATCGACGACATCGAGGACGGAAAGATCCCTCTGTTCGACCCATTGCGCAAGATGGTCGAGACCCTGGGGATTCGTTCGCAGATGGATGCACTGGACCTGTCCAGGCCGCATCGGACCGAGTCACGAGAGAAGCGACAGCCGGACCCGGACGATCCGATGGAGGGCATGGAAGTGATTGCCGGCAATTTTCTGGTAAAGGAGATGTCGCGCGTGAGCCCGGGAGCGGCCATGTCCTTCGGCGTGAGCACCGGGCTTGCAGGGGGAACGATCCTCGCCAAGGGGACCGTGGAGCAGAAAGAGGCGTTCGGGCGTCCGCTCATGAAACTCGACAAGATCGGCGCGTGGTGCCTTACGGAGCCGGGTGCGGGTTCCGACGCCTTGGGCAGCATGCGGACCACGGCCGTCGAAGACGGGGATCACTACGTGCTCAACGGCTCGAAGACCTTCATCACGAACGGGCCGGTCGCCGACGTGTTCGTCGTGTACGCGAAACTGGATCGGGGCGATGCGGGCAAGGAGATCCAGAACTTCATCGTGCTCCGGGAGGACGCGGGGTTGAGCACGGGAACGCCCTTTCAGAAGATGGGGATGAAGGCCTCTCAGACGAGCGAGGTGTTTTTCGACGACTGCCGCTTCCCGAAAGACAGGCTGATCGGGGGGGAGCAGGCAGCGAAGAGTCGGGACCACGTGAAGGAGGGGTTGAGCAACGAACGAAGCGCGATCCCGGCCATGGCGCTGGGGATGATCGAACGCTGCTTCGAGATCTCCGTCCAGTATGCGAAGGAGAGGATTCAGTTCGACCGCCCCCTGATCGATTTCCAGTTGATCCAGAATCGCCTCGCCCGTATGTACGTTGCCATGGAGAACGTTCGCAATATTTTCCTCCGTACGATTCAGCAGGCCGTTTTCGGCGGTCAGACCAAGCTCGACGTCTGCATGGGAAAGCTTTACTGTGCCGAGATGGCCACCTGGGTGGCCAACGAGGCGATCGCAATCCTGGGAGGCTACGGCTACATGCGGGAGTACGTCGTCGAGCGGCTGGCGCGGGATGCCAAGCTCCTGGAAATCGGAGCCGGCACAGCGGAAATGCAGATCATCACCATGGGCCAGGAGTTGGCAACGACCTGGAAGCCCTGAACGAAGATGTGAGTGAGGGTAGAGTCTATGAGTGTACTTGCCGCCATCGGCAACACGCCCGTCGTGGAGTTGAAGAACTACAACGGGAGGAATCCCGGAGTGAGGATCCTCGCCAAGTTGGAGGGGAACAACCCGGGGGGGTCGGTCAAGGACCGTCCCGCCTACTACATGATCTGGAAGGCGGAGGAAAGCGGAGAGCTCACCCCGGGAAAGACGATCCTGGAGCCCACGTCCGGAAACACGGGAATCTCGCTGGCCATGATCGGCGCTGCCAAGGGGTACCGGGTCAAGCTCTGCCTGCCCGCTTGCGTCAGCTCGGAGCGACAGGCGATCCTGGAGGCCTTTGGGGCAGAGGTGATCATGACGCCGGCGGGGGAAGGAACGGACGGCGCCATTCGAAAGGCCCGGGAAATCCTCGAGAGAGAGCCGGACAAGCATTTCATGCCCTACCAGTTCTCCAACCCGAACAATGTCCTCTCCCATTACGAAACAACGGGCCCGGAGATCTTTGCGCAGACCCAGGGGGAGGTCGACGCCTTTGTGGCCGGCCTGGGGACAACGGGCACCCTGATCGGCACCGGAAGATACCTGCGAGAGCAGAAGCCGGGGGTGAAGATCGTGGGCGTCGAACCGGTCATGGGGCATACCATCCAAGGCTTGAAGAACATGAAGGAATCGATCGTGCCCCAGATCTACGACCCCGGGGCATTGGATGAGAAGATCGTCGTGGGCGATGAGGAGGCCTTCGAGACAACGAGGCTTCTGGCCACGCGGGAAGGCGTGTTCGTGGGCATGTCCGGTGGGGCCGCGCTCGTTGGGGCCATGCGCTTTGCCGAACAACTCGGCTCCGGGACGATCGTTGTGCTCCTTCCCGACCGCGGGGACCGCTATCTGAGCACGACGCTATTCCGGGCCATGTGCGCAAAATGCCCGCCCTAGAGTCTTTTCCGGAAGAAAAATTTAAACAATTTTAGAAATAGTATTGCATTATTCTTTTTTCATGGTAATGATGCTTGCAGCAAAGGTTCATCCACAAACGGAAAGGGAGGAAAAGGGAACATGGCAACAGCCAAGAAAGCGATGACCAAGTCGCAAATCGTGGGGCATTTCGCTGAGAAGTTCGACCTGACCCGGAAGCAGGCCGCAGACGTGGTGAATGAATTTGCGGAGCTCGCAGTCGCACAGACGAAGAAGACAGGTACGTTCGTGCTGCCGGGCATCGGCAAGATGACGAAGGTGAAGCGTAAGGCTCGTATGGGCCGCAACCCCGCCACGGGTGAGGTGATCAAGATACCGGCCAAAACCGTCGTGAAAATGCGCTTGGCCAAGGCTTGCTCTGACACCGTGCTCGGAAAAAAGTAGGCGTTCCTCGTGGCCTGTGCAGTGCCCCCTTGCTCCCAGGGTGCCGCATGATGCGAGGGGGAGCGACATTCCTGTTTGTAGCTGAGGGGGCTGAATGTGCTATCCCCTACAAAGTCGCCCGGCACAAATCGAGCCGTGACAGGGGATAGCACCAGATACCTCTCGCCGCCCGCACCGGGTTGATGGTGGGACTGCTCAAAGGCTTCCCGGTTCCTGGCGGTGCGGGTCTGACCCCTGCTTTATCCCTTTCGCCTTGACGCTTTCGCCTATCGGCGCAAGCCGCATTAGACTCTTCCGTCGAAACATCCACGTTTCTTGCGTAGATGTTGAGGGAAGGTCATGTTGGCAGGCTGGAGGCGGGGACTGATCCCTGGTCCCTGACCCTTGGTCCCTGACCCCTGCTTTATCCCTTGCGCCGTCCTTCCTCCCTGTGGCGTTTCCTACACATACCGGTTCAAGCACGGGGGTGTTCCCTTTGGGCGTTCCCGCTTTGCCTGTGGCATGACCTGAAGGTCTTGGCGCACACTGCGGCCTCTTCGCTTCCCGTGGGGTGGGGCTGGTCTTCTTCTTGCACGGACGTTCCGGCAACATTGACAGGAGCGCCGTCCATGATCTTCCCTGCCGGCCTGCCCCTGCTCGTATACGTCGCGGGCTCACTGCTGGGGTGGCACTACCCCGAGTGGCGGGACCTGTTCCGGGTGGGACTTCTGTTCTGTGTTCCGCCGGCTCTCGTTCTTTTCCTGGTATGCAGGCAGCCCCTTTGGAAGCTCCTCCCTCTCTTGCTGTGTCTGGTCCTGCTGGCGGCACTGCGCACCAGCTTTCGGCTGAAACCGGAGTTTTCGCCGGATCATCTCGTGTATCATGCGTCCGGACAGCCGCTTCTGCTCGAGGGGATCCTGGTTCGCCAACCGGAGGTTCGTGCCGCCTTCACCCGTCTCGTCTTCGAGGCCCGGACCATACGCACGTCGGGAGGAGTGGTCGGGACGCAGGGCAGGGCGGTCGTGTGGGTTTCCGGCAGGATGCCCGATCTCCTGGTGGGAGACATTCTTCTTGCCGAGGTGCGGTTGAAGACCCCAAGGCGTTTCGGCAACCCGGGCGAGAGCGACCGGGCAGGACGTTCCTTCCTGGGCGGCACGTACGTAAGGGGTTCGGTTCGTGATGGCCGCCACCTCTTTCGACTGGGCGTTGCCGAAGGGTACCGGTTCGAACGGTTTGTGCAGGATGTTCGGTCTCATCTGGCCGCGTTCTTCGAAAAGGAGCCGGATCCGAAAGCAAGAGGCCTCCTGCGGGCATGGTTTCTCGGGGATCGCTCCGGGTTGACCGACTCGTTGGCCGAGGCATTCCGTTCTTCGGGCCTGGCCCACCTCCTTGCGATCTCCGGACTCCACGTCGGTCTGGTAGGCCTCTTTACCTACCGGCTCCTCAAGTCCCTCTTGAAGCGCTCTGTCTGGATTCTGCTACGGTTCTCGGTGGAGAAGATTGCTGTTCTCGGGTGCCTCCCGATCGTGCTGGCCTATGTCTTGCTCGTAGGCAGCCCGATGACCGCAGTGCGAGCCGCCACGATGTTCGTTCTCTTCGTGGGCTCCCTTCTCCTGGATCGGGCTCGTGCCGTCTGGAATTCCCTGGCCGTAGCCGGCTTGTTGATCCTCTTATGGGATCCGGCTGCCCTGTTCTCCGTCTCGTTCCTGCTTTCCTTCGCAGCAGTCGCGGGTCTGCTGGCTGCCGGTTCCGCCTGGAAACCTCTTCCCCCGGGGAGGCCTTCAAAAGAGCCCCGGACAGGGGTACGGCTCTGGAGACATGCAAGGGCCTGGGCATGGAGGGTTTTCACCGCAACCCTTGTTGCCACTATCGCGACAGCCCCGCTCACAGCCTTCACCTTCAACCGAATCACGCCGCTGGGCGTTTTCGCAAACGTGGTCGTCGTGCCCGTGGTTGGCTGGCTGGTGATTCCCTTCGGCCTGGTTACGGCGGTGGCGGCCTTGGTCTGCCCACCGGCAGCCGTGCCCCTGCTTCGGATAACGAGTGCAGGCGCGAAATGGGTTGCCGCCGCCGCAGAGGTGTGCGCACAGATCCCTTTTGCAAGCCTTCGGGTCGGGACGCCTTCGCTCCTGGAAATGGCGATGCTTTATTTCGCTTTTTTCGCCTGGTTTGGGGCCAGGGAATCGCCATGGCGAAAGCGGGTCGTGTGGGTGAGCTTGATCGTGTTCGGTTTCTCCGTTACCTCGAGTATCCTCCGCAACAGATCCAATCCCCATCTTGCGATCACCTTCCTTGCGGTGGGGCAGGGAGACAGCATCCTGGTCGAGTTTCCCGAGGGCAAACGGATGATCGTGGACGGCGGGCTTGCAAGGAAGGGCTACCAGGATGCAGGCAGGAGCATTGTTTCGCCCTTTCTGGGCCAACGTCGTATCTGCCGCCTCGACTACATGGTAGCGTCCCACGGCCAGGCAGACCATTACGGGGGGCTCGCTTTTCTGGCAGACGACCTTGACACGGGAGAACTCTGGATTGGCCCGGAACTCGGGTGCGAAGGGGAGGGATACCTGGAGTTTCTGAACCTCTGTCAAAGCAACGGGATCCCGATAAGAAGGCTCTGCCGGGGCATGGGGGCCTTTTCGATAAACGGTGTCCGGGTGGAGGTGTTGAGCCCACCCTGCGCTGGAAAGAGGGAGGGGCAGAGTTCGGCAGAGTGCGCCAGGAGTATCAACGATCAGTCCCTGGTGATGCGGCTGACCTTCGGGAGGGTGAGCGTGCTGCTCACCGGGGATATCGAGGAGGAGGCCGAAAAGGACCTCCTGGTCGACCCGAGCCGTGTGGAGGCGGTTCTTCTCAAGGTGCCGCATCACGGGAGTCCCAGCTCGAGCCGCCAAACGTTCCTCGATGCGGTCGCACCCGGGATGGCCGTGGTCTCGGCAGGGTACCGCAACCACTTCGGTTTTCCGGCCGAAGAGGTCGTTCGCCGCTACCGAAACAGGGGGATTCTTCTGTATCGCACGGACTTGGACGGGGCCGTCAGATTCAGAACAGACGGGCGCTCTGTGTGGATGGAAACTTATGGGGAAAGATGCCGCTATCCCAGGTCAAAGGTCAAAGGTCAAAGGTAAAAGGGGTGGAACAAGAATGGTAGAGGAGATCCAGAATTCCCGTTTTAGAAACGTTGACCCATCCTTGACCCTTTGACCTTTGACCTTGGGTTAGGTTGTGGCGTGGGGGGCTAGAACAGGGCCCTGTGCCGCAAGGACCGGAGGCCCACCGTGAAAAGTATCGCATCGAGGGCCGCCAGCAACAGGAGCATCCAGGGCAAGGTGCGGGCCGAGAACAGGACGAACCCGGTTGACTGCATCAGCATGACGGCCAGGACCGGGAAGGTCAGGAGCATGTTCAGGGCGGAGGCCGCCTTCACAGAGGACACGCGGGCGGAAATCAGGATCTCCGCCAGGACCGCGCCGACCAGGAACAGGGGCACCGCCAGGGCCACGGAGACGATCCAGATCATGTCCGGGAATACGGGCGACAGACAATGGGGGTTGATGAGATTGGCGATCCCCTTCGTGAGGAGCAGGAAGGATGTCCATGTCACGAGCAGGGCCGGCACGAAGGGGGTGAGGATTTTTCCGAGAAGCAACTCCCAGTCACGGATCGGCGTGGTGAGGAGTGCCTCCAGCGTGTTCCGCTCCCGCTCACCCGCAAAGCTGTCCGACGTGATGATCCCGGACATGAGGAGGGGAATCAGCAGGAAGAAGGGCAATCCGATGATCTTTATCGGCAGGATGGCCACCTTCTGAATATCCGAATAGCCGGTCAGGCCTTCGAGATAGGCCTTGGGCATGCTCGAAAGCATGAGCTGGATCTTGTCGAGGTTCTGGAGGAAGAAGGTCATGTAGAAGTAGATCAACACGACCAGCGTGCCCACCATGGCAAGGGGCAGGAAAACGAGAATGCCCAGAACGTAGAAATCCCGCAGAATTTCCTTCCATTCTTTGAGCGCTATGTACCATGCTTTGTGCAAATTCGCCTCCCCGCACCTCTTCCCAGCCACAATTGGCTTTTGGGTA
>JAUWSZ010000382.1 GCA_030609865.1 bacterium
CCCGGCCATCCCTGGAATCAATGTTTCCATTTGATGAGCGAGAAGTTCATGGGCCCCTATCAGCTGCTGGTCTACGCGAAGGCAAAGGAAGAGGGCGGTGTGTTGGATCCCGAGGCAGTGAACGCCATCGGGGATTTCAGCCGATACTTGAAGCATCAATGTGGTGCAAAGGACAGTATCGCCTTCGATATGATGGTCAAGGCGGCCCGCAACATGCTGATGGATGGTAACCCCAAGTGGCTGACAGTTCCTGTTTCCAGGGAGCAAGTCCAAGGAATGGGTGGGCTGGTCGTGGAGCAGGGAGGGGTGGAGGCCTTCATCGATAGAACCTTTACGGAAGCCACCATTGCACCCTTTTTCCCTGCAAAAGAGGGGGAACGGATCGACCAGTACGCTTGCATGATGCAGGCCTATATCGACAACCACCCGTCCGAGAAGGTCGACTTCCTTCTGGGAGGCGGTCTTCTGGGCATGACCAAGGCAGTCAACGATGCGACTCGGGATGCCTACTGGAAGACCCTCGCTGTGGCCTTTGGCCTTGTCTTCGTTTGCGGGATCCTGGTCACGGGTTCGCTGCTATTGAGTCTCGTGGTCACCCTCCCGATTGCCGCAGCACAAGGGATGGTTTGGATGATCATGGCTGCCGCAGGGATGAAGATCAACATGCCTCTCACCGTCGTATCGGCCGCGGCGGTTGGCTTCTGCTCGGTGTTCGGTTATTCGCTGATCCGTGAGATTGTAACGGCTCCCAACGGATCCTGTCGGTGTGAAACAGACGTACATCCCGGCATCAAAGGGGCGGGTGGTGTCGTTCTCTTCCTGGGGGTTCTCGTGTTCGTCGCCGCGCTCCCATGGTTCTTCATCGGCTTGAGATTCCCGAGTCAGATGGTCCTTGCCTTGGGCACGACAGTCCTGCTTGCGGCTGTCTTGTCCGCTTACCTTGTCCCTGCTTTTGTCGGTCTATGCAGGGGCAAATCTCCACACTAGCGTGTCGGAGGAGGAGCATCGATGAGACGATTTGCCAGAGTGTTGTGCTGCTCGTTGCTCTTGGTCATGTTGGCGCCGGTCGTTTGCAGGGCGATCGTGGTAGACAAGAAGAACGGCAAGTGGAGCCTCCTCGGAAGACTCAAGCTCGAGGCCACTTTCCGCACGGCCGACACCCCTGATAACAACCAGATTCCGATCGTGGCCGGCGATCTCGTCACCCAGCGGAATCTTCTGTTCATCGAGTGGCGGCACGACGTGGGGAGAATCGCATCCTGGTTGTCCTTCGACTATTTCCTGCAGTTCCGGTTCTTCTACGACAGCGCATGGGACGTGGGGCCGGACGTGCTCAAGGATGACCCCACTCGGAATTACTACCTCTTCGACAACCGGGACCAGATCAACGACCTCAAATGGGACGCAGACCTGTTTCTGGGCTACTTCGATCTCGCGGGGGGGCCGGTATTCCTGCGCGTGGGCAGACAGGTCATGTCCTGGGGAGAGATGACCACCCTTCGCATCCTCGACGGCATCAACCCGACGGACAACACGTCCCTGGCCGTCGACCTGCTGGAGCGTCTCGTTCCCCTGTTCATGGTGCGGGTGAACCTGGCCTTCGAGTACGTGGGCCCCTTCTCCTCGGTATCGGTCGAAGGGTATTACGTCCCCGGCAAGATCGACAACACGAACGGCGAAGATATCATCGACGGTTCACCGATCATCCCTCCCGTCGGCCGGAATACGCTAGATGATCTCGAGGATCCCCTCTCACTTGCCAGTCTCATGCAGGTCACGCAACAGGTCGAAGATACCTACGATGCCGACCGGTACGGCGTCAAGCTCGGCCTCATGCTCGAGGGACTGGAGATGAATTTTGCCTATTATCGTGCCTATTCGGATATTCCGGTCCCCTGGCTGGATGTTGCCGGCTTCCAGACGATTTTTCTCACGTGGGGGGATATCGGGAATGCGATTATCTCGGATAATCCCATCGCCACGCTCCTCGGAGGCCAGAAACTCGATGTGATACTCAGGCTCGACAAGGTGGACGTTTTCGGCGGAAGCTTCAACTACAACTGGGCCTGGATCGACACGGTCATACGAGGGGAGTTTGGCCTGTTCAAGAACGTGCCGAAGATGACGCCGGGGAGTGTAAGGGAGATGATCGAGGGCCTGGGGAGCAAGGTCAACCTTCCCCCTCCCTTCGACGACATCACGCTTGCGGACATCCTGAAAAACGTGGACCTGGGTGACATCGAGGACGCGATTCTTCCCTTTACCAGCGGCTCGCTCACCACGTTCGATGAGTTGAAATACGGGCTCGGCCTGGACAAGTGGATGAAGGTGCCGCATGTGAGTCGTGAGGATTTCATCTTCATCTTCGAATACGTAGGGAAACATATCCTGGACTACAAAGAGAACACGATCCTGCAGCCGTGGCAAGGTCCTAATGGCGAGGTGATTTGGGAGCCGGAGTGGAGCAACACCTTCCTTTTCATTATGATGACGAATTACCTCAACGGAAACCTCGCCCCCCGGCTCATTACGATGTATGAAATTGAACCCAGCGCCCTGTCGTTCATTCCCTCCGTCGAATACCACTGGCGAACCTTCACCGTCGGGATTTCCTACTTCCACACGTTTTCCAAGACCTACGAGGGAAGACTGGGTATGCTGGAATCGCGGAACGAGATTTCCTGCAACTTCATCTGGAGTTTTTAGAAAGCTACTGGCATTGGTCGCATTCGCAGCGGTCGACGAGCCTTCGCCAGTCGCACCCTGTCTGCCAGGCCTGGGCCCGGAAGTAGTAGTGGGTGAAGGCCTTCTCGAGCCCTTTCTGGACTATCAGGTCATGCCTGGCCTGGTCGATCATCAGGAAGTACTCGGTGGGCGGCGGTTCCTTGTCCGCCCACGGGGAGCCGACCTCGGTCTGCCAGACCACGTGAGACGGATAGACCCGATGGCTCAGGCACCAGTCGAAGCATCGTGCCCAGGATTCGATCCCTTCCTCCAGGGTTTTGAATCCGTGAGGGGGCACCATCTCCGGGCCGGAGACAAAGATCGTACCCACGTTCCCCTCGCCGAAGAACTCGAGGCTCATCAGGATCGAGTCGATCCAGAACTTCCTCCCCACGAACTTGTGTTTTCCCGGCACGATAACGGGCCAGAGTCTCTCTTCCCAGCAGTCCAGGTTTGGTGCTATGGTGTTGAGGCCCGCATCGCTGAGCCCCTTCAAGGCGTCCTTGTCCGGGGGTGCGGTGATGCAGGCACTGAAGATCGTCTTCTCTCCCATCTCGTCCCGGGCCTTGCTCAGAGCCTCGAAGAGGGAGATGTAACGTTGGACCTCCTTTTTCGTGTCCAGAAGACTGCCGCCCGTGAACGCAAGGTTCCGAATCCTGCCCATCTCCTCATGAGCGGCCCGATAGGCCTCCACGGCGGACTCGGGCCGGACGGACAGGTTGTATTTGAACCCCATGTCCCCGAACTGTTTCAGACTTGCATCGAGACAACAGTACACGCACTGATCGTCGGTCTTGGTGTACTCACAGTAACGAAGGGCACAGCCGAGGATCGCCTCCCGGGTCCAGGACATGAAGATCGATCCCATCATGGTCCCGTCCGAGGTGTTCTCCCAGATCCATGCAGGGGATTTCTCGAAGAAGATCTCTTCGATGGGTTGCCCGTCCCGGTGGAGGAAGTATCTACCGTCCTCCCCCTTGCGGATTTCATAAGGGCTGTTCGGATCATACCGGATGACGACAGGGGTTTTGTCGGCAAAGTCGAACTTCCAGGGGATGGAGATGATTTCGCACCCTTCCTTCCCGCTGACCAGGGGGTTCCATGGATGATCCGGGTTCCACACCAGGAAGTGGGGGCAGGCGTAAGCGCCCGCCTCGCGAAGTTCGTCCGTGTACCGGGTGCCTTCACGAAGCACATCGTTCTTCAGGATGATGCTTCGAGGCACCTGCGGAAACTTCTCAGTGAGTTCCTCGATACGCTCTTGACCTTGGAGAGGTTCTTTCCGAATCCGCAGTGCCTCCATGGGGGGCCCTCCTTGAATGGATCCTTAGGGTTCAAGGGAAATGGGTCTTTCCGGGCCCGGTGGAGAACAAACCGGGGGAGGACTCTCCAAGATCCTTTGCAGATCCTCGAGGCGCAGACCAGACGAGACGGGATGACCCGGAAACCATACTCTTCCACTATGGTAACCGTCTCCTGTTAGGAGTCAAGAGAAATCTCTCGCGAGGGGGGGGCGAACCGTCTCAATC
>JAUWSZ010000050.1 GCA_030609865.1 bacterium
ACACGTTGACGAAGAGAACACTCTGGGACTCTGCCAGGCGAAACATGGATTCCATGAGCAGGATCGAGCTTGTGTCCTCCCAGTGCAGGTCGTCCATGACGATCACCAGGGGGTGCATCTCACTCATGCGGGTGAGCACGTCCCGCAGGCTCTTCAGAATCATGTTTTCGAGAGCCTCGCCCTCGATCCCTTCAACCCTTTCCGCATATCTTCCCCAAAGCTTCATGCCCATCATGGTGGCCACAAAGGGGAGTGCTTCCTCTGTCTCTTCCGGACAGACGCTTCTGAGAGCGGCTCTCAGTTTGTCAAAGGCCTTTACCTCCGTGTCCTCCTCACTGATGCGTGCCGTGCTCTTCAGGAGATCGATCAGGGGGTGGAAGCTCAGGTTCCGTCCCATGGAGATCGCTCTGCCCTCAAGAAGTGTTACCCTCTTCATCACATCCCGTTTCTTGAGTTCAGCCACGAGCCTTGATTTTCCTATGCCGGCCTCTCCGACGATGTTCACGATGGAACCCTCGCCGTTGAGAGCCTTCATGACTTGGAACTCGAGCCGGTCCAGTTCCCTGTCCCTTCCCACCATGTCGGCGTAGATCTGACGCTCGACTCCCAGGCGGGGCCTTTGGACTTCGCGCTTCGCCTCGAGCCGGTAGGCCCCCACAGGCTCTTCTTTGCCCTTGATCGAAAGTTTGCCCAAGGACCTGCATGGAAAACTCTGTTTAACGATTTTGTAGGTATTCTCTGAGAGGAGAATGCTGCCCGGCCTCGCCATTTCTTCCATCCGGGAAGCCAGGTTCGTGGTGTCTCCGATGGCGCTGTAGTCCATACGAAGGTCATCGCTGATGGAACCCACGACCACGGGGCCGGAATTCAGGCCCAATCTCATTCGGAAATCGATTTCCAGTGTGTTCTTCAAATGCCTGCCGTAGCCTTTGAGGGCCTCCTGAATCCCGAGGGCTGCGAGACACGCCCTCTGTGCATGGTCTTCGTGCGTCACCGGCGCACCAAAGAGCGCCATCACACCGTCGCCCGTGTACTGATTGATTGTGCCTTCATACCGGTGGATCTTGTCCGTCAGGATCCTGAAGCACCCGTCCATGACACGATGGACATCTTCAGGATCGAGCTTCTCAGCGATCGATGTGTAATTGGCCACATCGGCAATGAGGACGGTGACAACCTTCCGCTCGCCCTCAATGGCACTTCTCGAGGTGAGGATCTTTTCGATCAGGAATCTGGGCGTGTAGGATTGGGGATCAGGGCGGGCGCTCGGGCGGATCGGTGCAACCTCGGTCAGGGCCCGGCCGCATTCCATGCAGAACTTGGCGGGCGAAGGGTTCTCGGAGTGACAATGCGGGCACTGCATGTCTCACACCTTACAGGCGAAAATACGCGAGCACCCTTATACTCTACCCGAACAGGCATTTCAATACAATATTCTGAAAGCAATCAAGTTGTTTTAGAAATGTTTGAAGCCGTTTGATTTTAAGCCCTTGGGGCTACCTCCAGCTTGTACCGGATCGTGTAGCGGGTCAGGATTGCCTCGACCCTGTCCTCGATCTCCACACCCAGTGCGAGTACGCGCGTTTGCAGGGGCGGCAAGAAAGGCGAGCAGGTCAAGGCAGGATTTCAAAGCCGGCATCCCGGAAATGCCGGTCGCATGTGAGCGTTTTCTTGATGTGAAGTTCGCGCATGACGACAAAACTCGTGCAGTCCGTGAAGGAAAACGTCTTGTCCCTCCACCGAAAGAACCATTCAATGGCCGCTTGTTCCGTAAAGGGTGGTATCATGATCGCGTGCGGAAAGGCCATCGGAAGATCTGCCAACAGGGGAGGCCTGATAAAGAGAATCGTCAGACAAAGGGAGCGTGATCTCCTCCTCAGCCTCGACAGGCACGATACGGAATGCGGGCTTGCTCCTGTATAGGACAGATTCAGGAGGTTACCAAGTCTGCCCGGAACTTCTCAATAAATCCGGGCAGGACGCGAAAACAAACGGATAGCACCATTTTAGAACGACTGCATACCGTCGACCCGCTACGGTAGAAGAGACAGCCACTGGTACCCGGGCGCCACGAGAACGGAATGATCCCCGTTCGAAAGCAGCCCATCAGCTTGACATCACGACATCAATGATCGTATGCTTTGATGTATGAGAACGACACTCACTCTTGATGACGATGTTGCGGCACTCTTGGGGCGTATCCGCAAGGCAGGCAAGGGCAGTCTCAAGGCGATTGTCAACGACGCTCTGCGTCAAGGACTCAGGGAGATGAAGAGTCCATCTCGGCGTAGGAAGCCTTACCAAACACGCACAGTATCCCTGGGCCGGTTGGTAGGAAACATCGATGACATCTCAGAGGCAATTGCCATGGCAGAAGGCGAAGACTTCCGGTGATCCTGGTCGACGCAAACCTGCTCGTTTACGCTCACGTAACCGAGTTTCCGCAGCACGACAAAGCGCGGACATGGCTAGATCAGTGCCTCAACGGCCCGGCGCCCGTCGGGATCCCTTGGCCGAGCATCCTGGCGTTTGTGCGCCTCGTCACGAATCCGCGTATTTTCCAGCGGCCTGAACCCATGGAGGATGCCTGGGCACAAATCGAGGAGTGGCTTGATTGCCCATCAGCCTGGGTCCCGCTTCCGACGGATCGTCACCGGGAGATCCTGGGGCCGCTGCTGATCAACCAAGGCGTGCGGTCAAATTTGGTTCCGGATGCGCATCTGGCAGCTCTCGCCATCGAGCATGGACTCATTCTCTGTTCCACCGATGGGGATTTTGCACGATTTCCCGACCTACGGTGGGAGAATCCCCTGGGCTGACAAGAAACTGTTCGCGCATGACGACAAAACTCGCTCTCGCTGCGGGGGTCAAGCACCCTTCAGGCCATTTCCACCCGGTACCGGATCGTGTAGCGGGTCAGGATCGACTCGACCTTGTTCTCGATCTCCTGCGGTGAAGTTCCGGCAGCCGGCTTGATGCGGATCGTGGCCAGGCAGCCGTGGACCTTGTCTTCGGTGACCTCGATCTCCACGGATTCGGTCATGTCGCCGAGGGCCTGAAGCTCCGCCTCGTAGACGCGGCGGATCGCGTCCCATCGAAGGGCCGGCTTGAAGATCTTGCCTACCGGGGTCAGGGGGACTTCGTCGAGGAGGATCACCTCTTTCGGGATGGCGGCCCGCTCACCGACCGCTTTCTTCAGATGCTCGAGGATCTTTTCCGCCGTCAGGTCCGAGCCTTCCTGGAGCTGCACGTAGGCGAGGGGCACCTCGCCTGCGTGGGCATCCGGCCTTCCCACGGCGGCGGCGACCTGGACCCCTGGGAGCTGGTAGAGGGGGTCTTCGATCAGGAGCGGATCGATGTTGTGCCCTCCCCGGATGATCAGCTCCTTCTTCCGGCCCGTGAGCCAGAAGGTGCCGTCCGCGTCCTGCCTGCCCAGGTCGCCCGTGTTGAACCACCCATCCTCGAGCCACACGCCCTGGTTGTGTTCCTCTTCGAGATCCCCGGGGAACACGTTCGGCCCCTTGACGCAGACACATCCGATCTCGTCCGTCTCGGCCTCGCGCCATCCCGTCGCATCCTCCACAAAGATCTTCATTCCCTGATAGGGGATGCGCAGGCCGATGGAACCCACCTTTCTCTCCCCGTACAGGGGATTGACCGAAGACACGAGTGTCCCTTCGGTCAGCCCGTACCCTTCCAGGATCTTCATGCCGCTGTGGGCCTCGAATCGCTTGAAGAGCTCGACCGAGAGCGGTGCGGCCCCGCAGATAGCGTACCGGAGGGAGGAGATGTCCGTGCCCTCCACCGGGACTTCGAGAAGAACAGAAAGAACGGTGGGCACGCAGGAGAAGGTCACGGCACGGTAGTGCTCCACGATCTTGAAAAAGTTCTGCAGGATCGTGGGGTCCCGGTATCCCATCGGCGAGAGGAGGAGTACGTGGGCGCCGATGGCGAACGGGAAGGCGCCGGTCGCCATGGTGGCGTTCGCGTGAAACAGGGGGAGCCCGCACATGATGGTTTCCCCTGGATCGAGGCCCACGGAGACACTGAGGATCGTGGGGATCGCCACTTCGTTGTAATGGGTTCGAGGGGCGAGTTTCGGTGTGCCCGTGGTGCCGCCGGTATGGTAGATGGAAGCGATCTCGTTCCTGTCGATGACCCGTCCGGAGTCGAGCTTTTCCCCGCTGTAGCGTGAGATCACCTCGTCGTACCCATAGATGCCTTCCTTCTCGTCACTGGGCCCCATGACGCGGATGACGGCACGGATGTCGGGCAGTTCCTTGCGAATGGCGACCGCCTTTTCCCAGATGTCCGTGCCCGGGTACTCCCCGAGGGCCACCAGCACCTTCGTGCCGGCCGCCTGACAGATGTGCTTCATCGTGGCAGGCTCGAGCATCGGATTGATCGGGTTGATGATTCCGGCCGCCTCGCCCCCCCAGATGACGTAGTGGGTGTGCAGGAGGTTCGGAAGGAGATAGGTGACGACGTCGCCCGGGCCGATGCCGAGGTCATGGAGAAGGTTCGCGGTCTGCGTCACCTTGGCCAGGAATTCCGCGTACGTCACCCGGACGGGCTTGTCGTACTCGTCCCCGGAGAGGATGAGGCTCATGGCGGGTGCGTCGGGATCGACCGAAGCGCCCTGCTTGATCATGTCGTAGGTGTTGTGGACCGTGAGCCGTTCCTCGAGTGGTGTCTTCTCGATTTCCTCGATATCCGCCACTGTTGCGATTTTGTACCGTTCCATTTCGCGCCCTCCTTTTCGGGGAAGTATAGGGAATGGTCTGAATACGTGTCAAACGAGAGAGGACTCCACGGCCAATTATTTCGTGTCGGATAATATGGTTCTATCAAGTTTGTTCTCGCCGGCCCAACCTGGTACTCTGCGAATCTTGTCGTGCGCGGAAAAGCGACCTTCGTCGAACAGGAGCGATGATATGCAAGTGCGAAAGGCGGACGTGCTCGTTATCGGGTCCGGTGGGGCCGGCGTGATGGCCGCTGTCGAGGCGGAACGTGCAGGAGCGAGTGTGATCGTCGCATCGAAAGAGCCCCTTGGGTACGGCGACACGCGCATCGCCCTCGGCGTGATGTCCACTTCACCCGATACGGCTGCCGGGGATTCGGAAGAAGCCTTCGTGGAGGACGTGATCCGCGGCGGTGAATACCTGAACGACCCGAGGCTCGTTCGGGCCCTGGTGGGGGATGCCATGGACGCAACCCTCACATTCGAAGGCCTCGGCCACATCTTCTCGAGGGACCCGGAGGGGAGGATCAGCAGGATGGCGGTTCCTCCGGGCGGGCACCGGGCCTCCCGTGCGATCAGCAGCCCCTGGTTAGGCGTCTCGATGAGCCACGCCATGCGGTCTGCGGCTGCGCGAGCCGACATAGAGGTTCTCGAAGAGACCGTCTGCTCCGAGCTTCTCGTGGTGGATGGTGAGGTCGTCGGCGCGGCAGCTCTTGGGATGATGACGGGCGAACCGGTGGCATTGCTGGCGAAATCCACCGTTGTCGCGGCCGGCGGGGGAGGGACCCTCTACGACCCGCACACGGACTGCATGCCCGCAGTCACGGGCGACAGCTTTGGCCTCGGATTGCGAGCAGGGGCCGAACTCGTGGACATGGAGCAGGTCCAGTTCCTCCCCTTTGGCATCACACACCCGCCTTCCTTGTTGGGAATCCCCTGCGGGGAGCCGGTGATCGCCGGGCCCTTCGGCAGGCTCTTGAACAACAAGGGCGAGGTGATCCTGGAAAACATCATGCCCATGACACGAGCGCAGGTGGCCAGGGTCATCGTAGAAGAGATCCGGAAGGGGGGTGCGACGGAACACGGAGGTCTTCTCCTTGACCTGGCCCCGAACCTGGAGAGCCCGGACGGCGAGTTCTTCGTCACTATGTTGAAGAAGTACGCAGGGCCCTTTCTGGAGGGGGTACACAAGGCTTACGGCAAGGAGGCATCCGATTTCAAGGTGCCGTGGGATGTGCTCCCCACGGCCCATTACAACATGGGCGGCATCAAGACCGACGAATCGTGCAGGAGCCGGGTGGCCGGCCTGTATGCGTGCGGCCAGGCACAGGGGGGCGTGATGGGAGGCAACCGGCTCGGTTCGACGTCCCTCACCGAGATCTTTGTTTTTGGTAAGAGGGCCGGTCGGACCGCAGCGAGGGAGGCAAAAGGCCGAACGTCCGCGGACGAGACCGTTGCCGGAGAGGCGATGGACAGGGTTCGGTCCCTTCGGGGCTCGAAGGGAAGCCACCGGCCTATCGAGGCGAAGCGAAGACTCCAGAAGCTGATGTGGGAGAAGGTCGGTCCGCTCCGTGACGCTGAAGGACTGAAGCAGGCCCTGGAAGGGATCGAATCGATCAGGGAACAAGCAAGGGACCTTCGCATAGCGGATTTTAGCCGGTGCAACCAGGAGATCACGGATGCGATTGAGCTTCCCCACATGCTCGTAGCGGCCGAGGCGATCGCGGTCTCTGCTCTTGAACGGCGCGAATCGCGCGGGGCACACGTGCGTGCGGACTTCCCGGACCATGACACGGAAAAGCCGGTTCAGAATGTCCTCGTAGAGATGAAAAACGGCGCGTGCAGGACCCGGCGTATGGAGGCAGGCGAATGAGCATCCGCATCTCGATAAAGAGATACGACCCGGAGAAGGGCGGCGAGCCGGTGTGGGCTGATTATGAGGTGCCCGCGGACGAACGAACCACTGTGCTGGAGACCTTGATGCATATCTACGAGGACCGGGACCCCACGCTGGCCTTCCGCTTTGGGTGCCGTTTCGACAAGTGCGGTCTCTGTGCGGTCGAGGTGAACGGTAAGCCGAGGATGGCATGCTTCACCGAAGTCAAGGAGGGGATGAAGATCGGGCCCCTTACGGGCATGCCGGTTGTGCGCGACCTTGTGATCGACCGGACCGCCTTCTTCCAGGCCCTCCGTGAACTGGAACTCTACATCCCGGAGCAAGGGGAACGTTCAGAGCCTCAAGTCATGCAGCAAAGCGAGGCGCACAAGAAGCTGCTCTCCTGTGTGGAATGCCTGGCTTGCAACGCCACCTGTCCGGGCTACGACTTCGAGAAGAACCCGCTCGCCGGCCCGTACGTGTTCGTGAAGCTCGCGCAACTCCATCTCGACCCACGGAATGAGATCGACAGGAGGAAGCAGGCTCGCGATCTGGGCCTGGGTGCGTGTGGAGAATGCAGGAAGTGTTACTGCATCCACGGAATCAACATCCGGAAACACGCGGTCGAGGTCCTCAGCTTTCAATAGCTTCCCAGGACCTTCAGGTAGTCGGTGTTCTCCTCGAGGCTTCTGAGCACTGGCTCGAATCCGGGCGATTCCACATTCCCCTCCAGGTCCACGTAGAACATGTACTCCCACGGCTTGCCGGGGATGGGTCGCGACTCGAGCTTGACGAGGTTGATCCCCTGATCGGCAAAGATCTTCAGGGGCCGGTACAGCGCACCCGACTGGTTGAGTGTTGAGAAGATCAGCGAAGATTTGTTCCGCGGCCTCCCTGGAAGAGGCGCCCTGCCGATGACGACGAAGCGGGTGAAGTTCCTTGGGTTTGTCTCGATTCCCTCTTCGATGATCTCCATGTCGTGGATGCTCGCCTCCTCCCGGCTCCCGATGGCTGCATCGGTCGCGTCGCCCGACTCCCGAATCAGTCGCACCGCCTTGGCCGTGTCGGTCACGGAAACGAGCGTCCACTCCTCGTGGGGTTCCAGGAACAGGCGGCACTGCTGGAAGACCTGCGGGTGAGACAGGACACGCCGGATCTGCTCCCTCTTCGTTCCGGGAAGGCCGATCAGATGGTGCACGACCCGCAGGGTGACCTCGCCGACGATTCTCAAGTCATACTCGAGAAGAAAATCATAGTTTTCGTGTATGCTGCCTGTGAGGGAATTCTCCAGGGGCAATACCCCAAAGTCCACCTCTCCGGTCTTCACCGCCTCGAAGATCGATCGGAAGGAGGGGAGGGATACCTCGGATACCTTGTTGCCGAAGAACTGGTTGCAGGCCTTGTGGCTGAAGGTGCCTTCCATGCCCAGAAAGGCGGCCCGTTTCTTCTCCCTGTCAGGTACCTCGCACCCCTCGTCCGAGGTTCGGGCCTTCTTGCTGTATGCGAAGTCGAGCTGCTTTCCCACCACGGGTGAGATCACGTAGATATCGCGCATCAGTTGTCCGAACTGTTTCGGATACAGGCTCTGTGCTCCGTCGGACAGGGCCTTGTCCGGTTCGTGGTGGACCTCGATCATCAGGCCATCCGCCCCCGCAGCAATGGCGGACCTGGCCATGGGCGCAACCTTGTCCCTTATGCCCGTGGCATGGCTCGGGTCGACGACGATCGGAAGATGGCTCAGTTCCTTGACGATCGGAATGGCCGACAGATCCAGGGTGTTCCGCGTATAGCGCTCGAACGTTCGGATTCCCCGTTCGCACAGGATGACCTGATCGTTGCCCTCGGAGAAGATGTATTCCGCTGACATGAGCCATTCCTCGATTGTCGCGGAGAGCCCCCTTTTCAGGAGGACCGGTTTTCCGATTCGGCCCACGCACTTCAAGAGTTCGAAGTTCTGCATGTTCCGTGCACCGATCTGTACCACGTCCACGTATTCGACCATGCTGTCTGCCTGATCCGTGGAGTTCATTTCCGTGACGACCGGAAGTCCGAATTCCTCCCGGACGTCGGCCAGTATCTTCAGGCCTTCCACTCCCAGGCCCTGGAACGAGTAGGGCGAAGTTCTGGGCTTGAAGGCCCCACCCCGGAACAGCACCGCACCGTATCGCCTGACCTCCCCGGCGGTGGCAAAGGCCTGCTCCCTGCTTTCCACCGCGCAGGGGCCCGCGATGACCACAATCTGGTTGCCGCCGATCTCCACGTCTCGCACCGTCACAACCGTGTCTTCCGGGTGCATTCGTCGGCTGACCAGTTTGAAGGATGTGGAGATCGGGATGACCCGTTCGACACCGGGCATATCCTCGAAAAAGCCCACATCCTGCTCCGCCTTCCCTGCGGCGCCTACGACGCCAAGCTCGTTGGTCGAAATCTCGCGGACGATACAGCCATGACCTTCGAGCCTGCTGTCGAGGCGGCCTTTTTCCTCCCTTGTGATTCCTTCCTGCAGTACAAGTATCATCTTGCCGTCTCCTCTCGAGGCTGTCGATAAACGGCCATCTGCGGCGTTGCGCTCATCCTTCGTCACTGCGGCGGACATTAGTCCTGCCTCATTCCTCTGGATTTCGCACGCCTTGCATATGTCCCTTTCTCGACAGCCTCCGCATAAGATGTTTTTCGACACCGTCTCCGGA
>JAUWSZ010000413.1 GCA_030609865.1 bacterium
CTTATTCGAAACGACTGTCGTCCCCCCTGCATGCATACTACCCCTTCCTCTTTCACACCCTCTTCCAAGACCTTCCGATCGAAACAGTCAGGGAGCTGGCTCGGGCGGATCGGCTCTATACCGAACATCTGCTGTCATACGATCGAATTCTGGACCAGAGAATGTCGATCGACACAACCGGATTGTTTCTTGCCCAATTGGAGCACATGCAGAGCCTGAAACGCCTTTACTCGTTCTTCCCTGCCGATCACATCTTTTGGGATTACTTCTACGACTGCTATTTCGAGACGTGGAAGAGTGTCCGTGAAGAAAGGCTCTGTCATTCCTATCGGCTCGGAGCTTTTTCGATCGCACGGTTTTGTGCCCTCGCAAGGGGGAAAACGGCCCTCTTGAGGCCGTTCTCCATGGCCCTCGCCTTTCTTTCGAACAGAAAGGAAGACCTCCCTCGCCTGTCCGCTTCACTCGACCAACATCACATCGCCCTTGTACTCATCGACGATCTTGAAGACTGGCGGCAGGATTACCGGAACTCCAACTTCACCTACCTCCTGACTCGTCTCATCCGGAAGGCGGAGCTCACAGATCAGATCCTTTCCGGCCGCCCTGTCTCCGCTGCGCGCATCGGCCAACTTCTTTGCACCACGAGATTGATGGAGAAACAACTCCGACTGGCAGAAATCTTCTTTCAGAAATCGAACGAAACCGTGGGGGCCCTTCCTCTTCCCCTCTGGAAGCACTTCAACAATGGGTTTCGGATTCGTTGTCGAGCTCTCCGCCACGACCTGGCAGAGATTCGTCGCCGGGAAGAGGGCCGTATTCGGATGCGGGAGTCCCTCAATCGAGCAGGTGTAATCGCCCCCAGTACCTCCCTCTTGGACGCCGCGGCACGACAAATTCGATCTGGGGCGGAGTTTCTCGTCCGTGCCCAAACACGCGAGGGCGCCTTCCCGCTCCATCAATCGCCGCATGGCTACATGTGTCCTTCAAAGTACGTTGCTCCCTCGAGATTCGTCACCACCCTGGTCATCCGGTCCCTTGAACCTATCGCGGCACAGGCTTTCGCTGTGAACCCGCTCCTCCAATCCGGATTGGATTGGCTCGGTGACATGCGTGGAACAAGCCTGCACCCCGAATTGCCCACAACACTCGAACGGCCCTTCGAACCCATGCCTTCAGACCGGCATCACCTGTCTCTGCTTGACCGTTCATTCGCACCCGCTTACGGGCCCCTGCCGGACGGTCTCTCCTGGGCAAATTTCCTCTACGTTTGCTCTCAACTGTCGTTTCTCCCGCCCCGGCTCAGCGCCTATGTCACAGATTGTCTTATTCGGAAGTGTTACACACCCTGGAGCTTCGGTGTCGCTTTCGGACCGGTCGCATCTCCATGGACGAGATACGCGTGTAGACCCCTTCTGCCCCTGCTCTTGTTTTGCCAGGCTCTCGGCAAGAACCTCCCACGGGAAGCCCTCCAAGGCTACCTCCTCGAGCCGTATCGAACTACGGGATCCTGGAACAACACCACCGAGATCGCCTTGACCCTGCTCTGTTTGCAGCTCACGGCCTATGACGGGCCTGAACTCATCCCGGCGATCACCAAGCTAACCGAGTCTCAGGAACCTGACGGCTCATGGGCTCCCAATGCCGTCTTCCAGGAGGGAACCGGTTACTTTGGGAGCAGAGAACTGACAACGGCCTGGTGTCTCGAAGTCCTGGTTCGTCATCACAGCCGGGTCGTACAAGCATCGTGAAACGACCCAAAGAAAGATGGCTCGTGCATATGGGTTGTAATGCAGTGCCAGAAACAATAGAGACATCCTTTCGCCTCCTGGACGGCGAGGCCAAGCGGGTAGCCCGAGGGATGGCTTCCTTCCGGGACGAGCGCGTGAACCGGCTCTGTGGCCCTTCCACACCCCTTCGTCATCGAATGACCCCCGGGGAGCCACAGAAGCCATCGCGAAAAAACGGAAACATGAAGTTCTCGCCTTTCTACTATTACCCTTTTCTCTTCGCCGGCGCGTTTCCGTCGGTCGCGGTTGAAGACTTACGCACCCTTGCTCTGGCCAACCGTATCCTTCTGGAAGCCATCCTGCTCACAGACAAGAAGATCGACGAGACTCGACCCTGGACTCCAGCTGATTTCTATCTCGTTGACAGTTACTTTCACAAGGCCCTGGAGATGCTCATCCCGCTCTTCCCTCTGGAACACGAATTCTGGCAGAAAACCCAGGGGTGGTTCCTGCAGCACGGGCGGGCGATTATCAAGGAACAGCTCCGCCACCGGTGCCGGCTCTGTCGGTACACCCAGGAGGAATTCTTCGAGGTTTCGACCGGCAAGGTCGCTCTCATCAAGACAAACCTGCTGGCCATGGCCTTGCTTTCAGACACCTCTGACGTTTTGGCACCCCTCATGGAATCCCAAGACCGGTTTCTTGCAGGCTTCCAATGCTTCGACGATCTAAGGGACTGGAAAGAGGATCTGCGGCACGAGAATTTCACGTTTCTCCTGACCCGGGTCCTCTTCGCAGGTGGATTTCATCCTAGCGTTCGTCGAGGCGATGCTGTTCCTCGTGACGAAGTAGGACAGGTCCTCTACCACAGAGGGATTGCCGAAGAGCAGCTTCGGCTGGCGGAGCACTATTTTCAAGAGGCCCTGGATTCCGTAAAGAAAATCCATGTGCCCAACTGGGCGGAGACCGTCAGAGGCTTCCTCCGTCACTGTCACACGATGCGCCACGATCTGGCAGAGATCCGGAGGAGAACAAAGAGGGAGACCGGACCGAAAACGGTCGCGACACGCCTTGCAGAAGCCCTCGATTTCATTGTTCGGTCGGCACCGTCTCTCGGCAGCTTTTCCCTGGATCAATCCGCATATCCGTACATGAACCCCTCAATCCCCTTGGCTTCCTCTCGATTCGTCACCTCCTATCTACGAGTAGCACTTGCCCCTCTCCGGAACATGGACTCCCGCCTGCTCCCGCTCTTACTCAAGGCCTCGGAGTGGCTCACCCCCTCTCAGAAAACCCCCTCGAATCCGTCCCTACCGGTGGCTATGGAGGAATCGTTTCTTCCCATCCCTACAGGCAGACGAGCGTGGCTCGAACTCGACGAGAGCCTGGACGGCACGCTTCCGCTGCGCCCGCATGGCCTTTTCTGGGCCAACCTCCTCTTTACTGCATCCCGGGCAAATGTCTGCCTGCCGAAACTGAAATCCCTGGTCGAAACCTCCATCCATCAGGCGGACTACCTTCCCTGGACCCACTCTCCCTCGTCCGAATCACCGAACTCTTCTTCGGACCGAGGTGTGTGTCACCCCCTGCTGGCCCTCCTCCTGTTCTGTCATGCATTGGGACCTGATCTGCCTCGGAAGCCCATGCACGAGTACCTGCTCAGGCGAAGCCGGACAACAGGACCTTGGAACAACCCTACAGAAACCGCCTTGAGCCTCCTTTGTCTGCTTGCCACTGGCTACCAGGGCCCTGAACTGTCCTCAGCGGTTGAGAAGCTCATCCGTAGCCAGGAACCGGACGGCTCGTGGCCCCCAAATGCCTTGTACGAACAGGAAAACCACTTTTATGGAAGTCGTGTACTCACCACGGCCTGGTGCCTCCTTGCCCTTTTCCTCTACCACTTGGGACCCCGTTTTTCCGCCCGTCAGGGGGAGGCCTTTCAAGCGTCAGAACAGCGCGTGTCGGATCCCAGGATTGTCGTAAACGCAGGTCTGCCGGATCAACTTCACGGCTCCACGCTGTCCGTCTTGGACGAGCTTCGGCGTGTCCTGTCTCCCCCATGGCCACACACGCTCTACGTCGGCCACTGGCCTGCCATGCCCCCACACTTCTTGCTGAACACGGAGCAACGCCTCGTCGTTGGAGTAAACGCCCTCCCACACGAGCAAAGCCATGTCTTCTCAACAGGCCGCAGGCCTTTGAAAGTGGAAATCGTCATGGCCATGATGTCGGCCCACCGCTGCCTCGGGCAGGGTCCCCTGAGAGACCGCATGGAGAGGATCTTTGTTGCCGGTCTCGCCCTCTGCTCCTGTGGCAGGCTTTGGCCCCGTCAGGCAGCCTGGGAAAGACTGGGC
>JAUWSZ010000182.1 GCA_030609865.1 bacterium
ACGTGAGAGTTCTTTTTCTTCCATGTAACGGGGATGCCGGGAAAGTCGCTTCTCACCCCCTGCTTGGGCAATGAAAGGCGGAACGGAGATCAAGAGTGCAAACAGGGCGCACTTCAGCCCATGCCGAGGAGGTGTCTTTTTTTCTCGACCATCGAAAAGATGCTTCCCATGTAGAGCCCGGCGTGATCGTAACGAGTGATGTTCCCCTCCAAAATTTGCTTCTCTGCCTTTTGGATGCGAACGCAGGAAAAGGGGTGCCGGAAAACGTCATCGGACCCACGCCGAGGGTTGCGTAACTTTCGGAGGCGTGGAAACGAACTAATCATAATCAAACCGTTAAAGAGAAACACGGACCATAGAAACGAGGAGCGAACGCCCGCGCCGCACGCCACGCACCGTGCGGGCAGGCTCTTTCATTTGGGGTTATCCATGGACACGTTCATTCACGCAATCGAGGCAATGGTGCCGCCCTTCCAGTTCTCCCAGACGGACGCGCGAGACCATTTGAAGAGACAGTTCGACGACAGACGCGCCCGCAGCATCGTCGAGCGGATCTGCAATCGATCAGAGATCGAGACGAGGCACAGCGTAATCGATGATTGGGGCTCGGAGTCTCCGGAGGCGCTCTTTCGGGCAGGGCCTGGAGGGAAGTGGGTGGAGCCGGGCACCGAGGAAAGGAACGAGGTTTTCGCGCGGGCCTCACGGCAAATGGCGGTGGATCTGGCCGGAAAGATCCTGCGCCGCTCCCCCCACATAGCGGCCAGCGAGGTGACCCACGTCATCACCGTTTCGTGCACCGGTTTCTACAGCCCTGGCCCGGATTTCTACATCGTGAAGGAACTGGGGCTCAAGCCCTCGGTCGAGCGCTATCATCTCGGATTCATGGGGTGTTATGCCTCGATCCCGGCACTGCGCATGGCTCGTCAATTCTGCGAAGCCAACCCGGAGGCGGTGGTTCTGGTGGTCAGCATCGAGCTGTGCAGCCTGCACCTGCACCTGAACGGGAAGGACGTGGAGTCGCTCGTAGCCGATCTGTTGTTCTCCGACGGAGCTGCGGCGGCCCTGGTCTCTGCAAGGTCACCTCGACCTGGCCAGGCAGCTTACAAGCTCGGGAAGTTCGGGTCGACCCTGTTGCCCGCCAAGGAGCGGGCCATGACCTGGACGCTGGGGAATCAGGGATTCAAGATGTCCCTCTCCAGCTTCCTTCCCGGCTTGCTCGGCGCGAACATCCAGCCGGCCATCGAGCCGCTCCTCGAATCCCAGCACTTGGCCAAGGGCGACGTGGACAACTGGGCCGTCCATCCCGGGGGAAAAGCGATTCTCGATAAGGTGGGCGAAGCGCTCGAGCTGCGACCGGAACAGCTGAGCGTGTCCCGGGACATCCTCCGACGATTCGGCAACATGAGCAGCGCCACGATCCTTTTCGTGCTCGAGCGGTTCATGCAGCAACGGAACGGCGGACCGGCAGAGCAAGTGACGCTGGCCGCGGCCTTTGGGCCGGGCCTCACCGTGGAGACAGCCCTGATGACACTCATGCAGCCGTCCATGTGAGCCGGTGACTGCCAAAGGGAGCGATGTGCAAATGGAAACGTGCGAAGTTCTCATCGTCGGAGCGGGTCCGACGGGCCTCCTGCTCGCCAATCAACTGGGCAAGCAGGGAATTGCATGTGTGGTGGTAGACCAGGCAGACGAACCGCCCGTGGAGTCCATGGCCATCGGGATCATGCCGCCTTCGCTCGATATTCTTCGTCCGCTCGATCTGGACCGGGCCTTTGTTCGGCACGGCCTGCCCGTCACCCGCGGATACGTTCACGAGGAAGGACGACTTTTGGGGTGTGTGCGTTTCGAAGGCATCCGGTCGCGATACCCCTTCGTTCTGTCCCTGCCACAGCGCACGACGATCCAGCTTCTCGAAGAAGCACTCCAGCGTTGGCCGCAGGTACAGCTTCACCGTGGCATGGAATTGGTGGGCTGCCGGGAAGAGGGCGACCGGGTTGTGGCCACTCTTGAGACACCTGGAGGCACGAACGAGATTGGCGCCGGCTACCTGGCCGGCTGCGATGGGCACCGCAGCACTGTTCGTATCCTGGCGAAGATTCCCGCCGCCACGCACCGATACCGGCCGCGTTTCGCCATGGCAGATTACCTCGACCAGACCGGGATGGGACCCGAAGCACACCTCTTCTTCAGCAGCCGGGGCTCGGTGGAATCCTTTCCCATGCCGGGCAACCTGCGACGATGGATCGTGCTCGCAACCGCGGACCATCGCCCCGAGGACGATGTCTCGGTGATTTGTCGGCACGTTCACGCGCGGACCGGGTACGACCTATCCGGGCAGGAGGCCCTCTGGCACAGCCCCTTTACACCCAACTGGCTGCTGTGCAGGCGTTTCTACCGGGGCCGGATCCTCCTGGCAGGCGACGCGGCCCACGTCATGAGCCCCATCGGCGGTCAGGGAATGAACACGGGTTTCGCGGACGCAGAGCTTCTCTCGGACGTCTTGGTGCGGGTCCTCCGCCTCGGCGAGCCGCTCGAGGCGCACCTCCGGGCCTACTCGGAGATTCGGCGCCGGGCCTTTCGAACGATTGCGGCGAGAGCCGCCCGCGGAATGTGGCTCGGCACGCGAACCGGCCGTTCCGCGTCCAGGGCCCGTACGTGGTTCATTCGCGCGGTCCTGTTGCGACCGCCGATCAAACAACGACTCGCCCCGTATTTCGCCATGCTGAACATCCCCAGGCCCACGCTCGGCCCCCGGTATGTCCGCGGCAGACCGGTCGGGCAGACCGGGCTCCTGGAGATAAGGAGGTTGAAGACTTCCGCTGCCACCCAATCGAAGGCTGACACGGCCCCACCGCTACGGCCTCGGAAGGGGCTCAGCCTGGACGAACACCTGCGAGTCCCGGAACTAAAGCGGGCATACAACGAGCGGCTGTTCACACGCGTGGCCGGCAAGTACGGGTTTGTCACGTTGGCCTTGTCCTTGGGTCGGGACCGGGCCTGGAAAAGGCTTCTGGTCCGCGCCCTGCCCGAGGTGGCTCGGCCCGTGTGCGTCGATCTCGCGTGTGGGACCGGGGACATCACGGCGCTCCTGGCCAAGCGCTACCCGGCCGGCGAGGTCCACGGCATCGATCTCACCCCGGCCATGCTGGACCTGGCCCGCCGGCGCTGCCTCCCGGGCGTGATCTTCAGTCGCCAGGATATGTGCCGACTCTCGTTCCAGGACGAGTCGGTCCACATCGTCACCGGAGGGTACGCGCTTCGAAACGCGCCCAGCCTTGAGGGTGCACTGGCCGAGATCCGTCGCGTTCTGAAGCCCGGCGGAACCGCGGCCTTCCTGGACTTCTCGAAACCCGCGACCAAGGTGCCCCAGGTGCTGGGACACATCGTCCTGAAGGCCTGGGGAAGCCTATGGGGCCTGCTGCTGCACCGGAATCGGGAAGTGTACGCCTATATCGCCGAAACGCTGCGACGCTACCCGGACCGCACTGCGTTGCATCGGCTATTCGATGAAACCGGTTTTGAACGGGTTGCCGGCAACCTGCTGTATTTCGGAATGCTGGAACTCGTCGTGCTGCGCAAACGATAGCCAGGAAAAAACCAGGAGTCCCAAGATGCGCCAAAGAACGATCGATCATCGGTCGACACGAACAATCGACACCCGGCTCGGACAGGCCTCCAGCCATCCGGACGGGCACCGAGTCCGGCTTGCGAGGCATCTCCGGAAAGCGCCCGGAACGAAGCCCCCTCGGTTTTCCGAACGGGCCGATCTGGTCGAGCAGATGGACCGGCCGGATTGCTCATTGACAAAGCTATACCGAACCCTCGACCAGTTTGAGTGGATCAACATCCTGCTCAGCCGATACCGAACCCTCCTGCGTCGGTACGTGATCCGGGACATGCTCCTCGAGCCACAGCGGGAGTGGCGACTCGTGGATCTCGGTGCCGGGGGTTGCGACATAACGGTGTGGATGATCCGGCAGGTCGCAAAGTTGGGTCTGCGCGTGCAGGTCACGGCCCTGGAAAGGGATCCGAGGATCATCGATTACGCCCGCGCAAAGCATCGGGACGTGAAAGGCCTGACCGTGACGGCGGGCGACGCGCTCGATCCCGGCTGCTGGGAGACGGTGGACTACGTCTTTGCCAATCACTTTCTGCACCATCTGACAGACGCCGAGATCGTCCGGGTCCTGCGGCTCGTGACGGACCACACGCGGCGGGTATTCGTCCTGGGCGACATCCGACGCAGCCGGCTCGCCTATGCGGGCTTTGCACTCCTTGGCGGGCTCTTCGCGTACAAGAGCTTCACGCTGCCCGACGGGTTGGCGTCCATCCGGCGAGCCTTCCTGCCGGCCGAGCTGCAATCCATCGTGCGGACAGCCAACGTCGCAGTGGCCGCACGGGTCGAGACGCTTCTCCCCTTCCGAGTCGCCGTGATTGGCGGTCCTTCCCTTGCCGAACCAGGAAACGCCGCGAAACCATTGGCTGGAATCAGGAGAGTATAGCAAAGTTGGGGGTCGGGGTAGAATCGCGCTTGTCTTCCAGAGGAAGAAATGGGGAGGGGCTGTGAGCTAATGGCTAATAGCTAACAGCCAATAGCTGACCACTCAGGCCAAGGCCTCTGCCACCGCGGCCTCGAGCTGCTTGAAGAACTCGTCCAGCGTGGTCTGCTGATAGTCGAGGAGGGCCTGAGATTCCGTCGTGTCGTACCAGTTCAGCCATCCGGGCCGATCCAGGAAGTCCATCTCGTCGACGGGAATCTCCATGATCTCCCCCCATCGCCGGACATACTCCTCCCCGGTAACGCGCCAGGTAGGTCCCCCGGAGATGATCAGGGTACGTCCGAGAGCCTCCTCCACGCCCACGAGAGAGACCATGGCCGTCACCAGGTCCGACAGGGCCACGAGTTCGATCCGCTGGCCGGCCTGGAAGGGCCAGGGCTCCGGAGGGTCGAGGAAGGCAGGAATCGAGATGGCCGAGATCCGCAGGTTCACGTACGGGAGGTCCGAGGCCTTCAAGTCCTTTTCAGAGACGGCCTTGCTCTCGGCATAGATGTCGATCGGCGCGGCTGGATGATCAGGCCCGATGAGGTTCGTGTGGGCGGTGGGTTCCCCGTAGACCGAGATAGAGGAGGCAAAGATCAGCTTGGGGGGCTCGCTCAGGGAGGAACAGGCCTCCATCACGCTTCGCGTCCCGTCCACGTTGATCCGGAAGGTCCTCTCCCGGTCCACCTCGGCGGCCGGAGGAAGGATGGCAGCCAGGTGAAAGAGCCAGTCCACGCCCTCGAGTGCCTGCCTCAGGGAAGCCGTGTCCATGATATCTCCGGGCAGAACACGGGTCTTCTCCCACCCATCGAAGAAGCTGAAGTCGCACGATGGCAGATCCAGGATGCGGAGCGCATGGCCTTGTTCTCGGAGGGCCTCGGCCAGCCCACGCCCAAAATTTCCGGCCCCGCCTGTGATCAGGATCTCTGACATGTCGGTTCCCTGTTCAAGGTGTTCTCAGATCCAACCGTGCCCCTATCCGCCGCCAAACAAAGGCAGCACCTTGATCTCCTCTCCGTCCATCAGCAGGGTCTCCGGATCGTCCAGATCCCTGCCCGTCCCCATGACCAAGATACCTGCCTGGAAGCCACCGCCGTTCCTGTCCCAGAGCTTCTCCGGAAAGCGCGCCCCGAACCTGCGTCCGATCTCGTCGAGCAGGGCGCCGTAAGCGGCCTGCTCGGGCAGATCGAATTCCACTGTCTGCTCCCCCACATAATCCTTGAGGGGCCCCATAAACTGCACCGTAACTCTCATATCCCTTCGCCCACGTTTTTCCGGACTAGTGCGTCGACGAGAAATCGTCGCTGTGTTTACCCGGCAGGGCTCGAGTTGATCGGTTCCGCCGTGGGTTCCGTCGGAGATTTGTGCCGCGCGACATCGGGAGAGGGGGAGACGGAGCCCAAGCAAATCGGAGATGGAACCCGGGGCAGGACCGAACCATAAGATTCCCCTGAAACACAGCGATATTTCCAAGTCAC
>JAUWSZ010000514.1 GCA_030609865.1 bacterium
CCGATGCATAGCTGTGGAGCTGATCCTCCATCCTGGCCCGCTCACTCACATCCCGGAACACGCCGTCGATACCGGTGGGCCATCCCCTGCCGTCGATCAGGATGTGCGCGTTCACGGACATGGCAAGCGTCTGGCCGTCCCTCCTCCGCAGATGCACGATGTGATCCACCAGGAACCCCTTCTCCCCGAGTTCCTTCTGGAAACGCGTCCATTCGGAACGACTGGCGAAGAAGCGTCTCAGCCCTTTACCGAGCAAATCCTCCGGCTTTTCGAACCCGAGGATTCTAGCCCCGGCACGGTTCAAGGCCATGATCTTTCCCTCATCACCGATTCGACAGACGATGTCCTGCATGTTGTCGAACAGGTCCCGGTAGTCCTGATCGGAGGCCCGCAAGCGATCCTCCAAGCGCTTGCGAACCGAGATATCGGTGATGTTTGCGAGTGTCCCGGTGCACTGTCCTTCTGCATTGAAGCGGGGCGCTCCCCTGATCAGGCAGGTGATCTGCGTGCCGTCCCGCTGCGTCATCTGGATCTCATAGCTCCCCACCTTCCCTTCCATGCGGCTGTCGATCTGCTTGACGAAGGTCTCACAGTTGGCCTCATCGAACAGCTCGAAGGCGGAGGTGCCCACGAGGTCGGATACGCTGTAGCCCAGAAGCCGGGCCAGCTTTTCGTTGGCGAAGAGGATGCCGCCCTGGGCGTCGAGCACCCAGAAGCCGTCGTTCATCGTTTCGATCAGGCTCCGGAAGTCGGCCTTTGACTCGGCCAGCTTCCGGCTCTTCGCCTCGACCTCTTCCTCGAGTTCCTGCACCTTGTCGCGCCAGGGCTCTATTCTCCTCCGCTCCCGATCCTCCCGGACGCTCAGCAGACAGAGCGGATCCGTGTCTCCCGACGTACGGATGACGCAAAGCTTTGCGATGGAGGCCAACCAGAAGCCCTCCGCATCCCTGATGCGAAGGCGTATCTCAGGCCCGCCGGTCTTCAGAGAGGGAGATCCCTTCTTGAAGAAGAACTCCAGGGCCTCGATGATTTCCGGGGAATCCTCAGGGTGCACGATGGCAGAGAAGGGGCGACCGAGGGCAGGGAGGTCCGGGGTTCCGAATCGCCCGGAGGACGATTCGTTCCAGTAGCGCAAGATCCCGGCCTGGTCGACGGCCATCAGGCAGTCTTCCAGATGGTCGAGAATCCCCAGGATTTGCGATGCGGACAGGCCCGCCGACTCCCCGCGCGGCTCGCCCGGGTTCTTGGTCTTGTCGGATGCCACTGCGAAACCCGGATTGAGGGTTTGAGGCCGGACCAGGGCTCCGGCCTTATTGACAAGAGACTGGCCTGAGGTTCAGACTCGACTCCCGAAATATTCGGGCCAGCTCGTTCACGCACCGTTCGGTTCGCAGTACGGAAGCTTGTGTGAGGGTTCGCTTTGATTTTCCAGGAAATACCGACCCTCGTCAAGGGCAATATCGACCTCTCTTGCGGCCACATAGGCAAAGAACAGCAGCGTGACCTCCGGTGCCGAGCATGCATCCTCGACGCCGGTTCCCCGTTTTTTGCGCTCCCGCGGGAAATCGAGTAAAATAAAGAGTTCAATGCACTCAGCTAACATTCCAAAGTGGCTCGTTCTTCTTGCGCTCATCCTCCTGCCTTTTCCCAGCCAGGTTTCGGCACAGGCAGAGGGTTTCACAGTCACCCGCATCGATCTGCGTACCAAGTACGACTCCCCGCCTCCCGAAACATTCCTGCCCCTGATTCCCCTGAGGGAAGGCAGCCGGACAACCGTCGAACAGATCCAGGCCGTCGAGAGGACCCTCCAGAATAGCAAGCTCTTCCAATCTGTGTCGGTTCAGGTAGAAGAGGCGCCCGGGGGGATCTCGGTCCTGTTCGACCTCTGGCAAAAAGAACGGGTCAGTCGGATCAGGATCAAGGGGAACTGGCTCGTCCTTTCCTCCTCCATCTATCGTGTCCTCTCCATGCAGCAGGGCGATCCCTTTCGGGAGGAGGCCTTGCCCGGCGAGCTCGCGTTGATCAAATCCCTGTACGAGAGGAAGGGGTGGTACGATACCGACGTGACCCCCAGCTTCGAGCAGGATCCCGAAGATGGCTCCTTCAGAGTCGAGTACCGGATCAAACGGGGCCACCACGTCCGGTTCGGCCCCATCGAGTTGGAAGGCGTAGAGAACGGAGATCCGGGCCAGATCCGGAAGATTCTCCGGATCTGGCCCTGGGTGACCACGAAGCGATTGAACAACAGGGTCCGGAAGGTCGGGGACTATTACGGAAAGCTCGGGTACCCCGTGGCGCGGGTGCGGATCGAAGGGCTGGAACCCGGTGACAAGAAGGGAAGACCCCGCCTGCGAGTCAGGATCGATGAGGGCAAGAGACTGGTCGTGGCCGTGAAAGGGAACGAAGCGCTGCCCACCGACAAAATCCTCGAGGCAATCACGTTCTTCGTGAACCAGGGCTACGGTCTCTTCGACACAGAGGACAGCGCCGAGGCGATCGAGCAGCTGTACGAGAAGGAAGGGTTTCCGAACGCCCGGGTAACCTTCAAGAGGAAGGTGACGGACACGGAGATCGGGGTCTTCTTCACGATCGATGAGGGGGAGAAGTCGTTCATCCGGAAAATCGTCTTCGCGGGCAACGAGACGGTGAAGGACAAAATGCTCTCCAAGCACGTGTTTACCCGGGCGAGGCAACCGCTCCTGGCGAGCCGCGGCACCTTTGTCACAGAGAAGTGGAGGAAGGACCACGACGCGCTCGTCAACCTCTACGTGGCCAAGGGCTTCCTGGACGTGGGCGTGGAGCATTCGCTCCAGCCCGTGCAGGAGAGAGAAAACCGGTCCGTGCTTCTCGTCCGCATCAAGGAAGGACCCCAGTACACGATTGCCTCCTCAACGATCGAGGGAGCAAGCCCGAAGTGGGAGCCGGAGCTGAAACGCGTGCTGCTTCTCAGATCAGGAGAACCCTTCCATGAAGGAAGGCTCATGGAAGAGGCCGGGCGTATCGCGCAGTTCTACGCGCAAAGAGGGCACCTCCTTGCCCGGGTGGACACAGATTATCAGGTCCTGGAAGACCACACGGTGGACCTTGCCTTCCAGATTGATGAGGGGCCCTGCTATCGACTCTCGGGCCTGATCGTATCCGGAAATCGAAAGACCCGTTCCAGGACGATCGAAAACGCGTTCCGGCTCCCCGAGGGAGAGCCGATCAGCAGAGGGGAACTCTCCGAGACACGGAAACGCCTCCACCGGCTCGGGACATTCGAAGGGCTTTCCATAAGGGTCCCGGGATTGGATCCGGCTGCGCAAACCCGGGCCGATGATGCGGAGGACGAGATCAGCCTGCCGGTCCTGATCGAGGTAAAGGAGCGGAAATCCCTCGGGATGGAGCTCGGGGTCAGCTATGATACCGACTGGGGATTCGAGGGGCTTCTCTCCCTGAGGGAGGAAAACCTGCTGGGCAGGGCCAAGAAG
>JAUWSZ010000199.1 GCA_030609865.1 bacterium
CGAGAGGCCGCGCCGGAGCGTGATCAGCCGGACCCCTCGGCGGCTGATATGTCTCGCAGCCTTCACGCCCCCTCCACCCAGAGAGGCGAGCTGGGCCGGTGTCGCTCCCTTGACGATGACTTGATCCGGTGCGTAGTTCTGAGCCGGGACGGCGCCGGTGCTGCCCAGTACGAGCACCATGGCGAGAAGGCTTATGTAAAAGACCCGTTTCATCTCATGTCCCTCCTAGGTTGGGTTCTCCAGGTGTTTTCACCAAAACGGGATCGATCCTTTGTTTCCGATAGCGATGTAGACTTCCAGAGCGAATCCGAGCAGCCAGTGCACGTAGACGCCGTACCAAACCGAACCGCTCCTTCTGGCCAGGTAGCCCAGGAGCAGGGCAAACGGAAAGGATCCGTACATCTCCACCAGCGGCTTGTGCATGTGCGTGACGGCGCACAGGGTGGCCTGAATCAGGTTCGCCGCCGGGCCGAAGGCTTCGTACAGCGGGAACAGCAGAAAGCCCCGAAACAGGAATTCCCAGCCGATGAGCGTCCTTAGTCTCCCCCATTCCCCCAGCAGGACGGCCCCTGCGTCCCCTGTGCCCCACTTCGGGGCAGAGTAGTAGAACTGCATGGCCGGCACCCTGGCAAACAGGAAGCAGGATAAGAGGACGGCGATCGAAGCCAGGAACGAAAGCCATAGCCCCTTCCGCCAGTTTCCGATGCCAAGGCCATTATGTAATGGATTCATCCTCAGCAGGAGAAGGATCAGCACCGGGAACGTCAGATGGGCGACCAGCGGGTGCTTCAGGGGGCCGGGGATGTGAGAATTCGCCGGGAGGGTCAGGCAGATGAAGAACCCGGTGAACACAACGGAAGCGACGACCAGCGATCGGTTCATGGGGGGCACCTCATCCCGGACAGCAGAGGCGGTGAGAGGTTGTTCGGTCCCGTGCCCAGGGCCTGCGTCCCTGTAGCGTCAGGTTTTTGGTTTTCAAAGAGCCGTACCGATCTTCGCAGCCGCTGAGCACGGAAATTTGTCCACCTATAATGATATTTCATCTTGCACCGGTTCGTCAAATCGTGATGTCGGGGCCCCGTCCGGCTACCCTGAAAAGAAACGATGCCTGATCAAGGCCCAGAGGGTGGGAAACGCATCCTTCCAGGTGATCTTCTTCCCTTCCGAGTAATCTCGACCGCTGTAGGAGATCGGGGTCTCGTAGACACGGTAGCCCGCCCTCGCGATCTTGACGGTCATTTCCGCCTCGATGGCAAAGCCATCGGAGGTGAAGGTCAGGTTCTTGATGACCTCGGATCGGAACACCTTGTAGCAGGTTTCCATGTCCGATAGATTCAAGTTTGTTAACATGTTAGAGATCAGGGTGAGGACTTTGTTCCCTACATAGTGCCAGAAGAACAGGACACGATGCGGCCCGCCCAGGAACCGTGAGCCGTAGACAACATCTGCCCTTCCGTCGAGGATCGGCTTCAACAGAGCGGAATAATCCTGCGGATCGTACTCCAGGTCTGCATCCTGAATGATCACGATGTCCCCCTCCGCCTCACGAAATCCGGTGCGCAGGGCGGCCCCCTTCCCCCGGTTCCGGTCGTGGAAAAAGACCCGCACCCCCTCCCGCGGGTGTTGGGCCATGTCTTTCAGATACTCGCGCGTCCCGTCGGTGGAGCCATCGTCCACGATCAGGATTTCCTTGTCGAAAGATACACGGGCGACGTTCTCCAGGACGGTGGGAAGTGTCGCGCGCTCGTTGAACACCGGGATGACAATCGATAGCCTCATGTTTGCTCCTAGTCTATGGGATCGTTGCCGAGCGCGAGCGCCAGCAGGCCCTGCCGGTCCAGGAGTTCCACCCGCCTGCTCTCCACTCGTATCAGACCGAGGCGGGTCATCTTCTGGAACGTCCGTGAGAGGGTCTCCGGCGTGGTTCCGAGCTGGCTGGCCAGTTGCGCCTTGGTGACTCGCAATCGCGCCACGCCTTCCTCGCCTTCCCCGGAAGACTCCTCCGCCATCTCCAGGAGGGCCTCACTCAGCCGTGAAGCGACCTCCTTCAGGGACAACTGCTCGATTTTCTGGGCGAACTTGCGGAGCCGCATCGACAGGGTGGCCAGCATATTCAACAAGATCTGCGGATGTCGAGAGGCCAGGTCCAGAAACCGGGACCGGGGAAAATAGAGGAGGTCGCTTTTCTTCAACGTTTCCGCGAAAGCGGGGAATTCCTTGCCGCTGAAGACCGGCACCTCGCCCACCGGCTCTCCCGGCCCGAAGATGTGCAGGATGTGTTCTTTGCCGTCCGGCGAGATCTTGAAGACCTTGACGCTTCCGGCGAGGATGAGATAGAACCCCTCGGCCTTGTCCCCCTCATCGAACAAGGTGGCCTTCTTCCCGAGATGCCTCTCCATGGCGATCTCGAGCAGAGCGTCTCGGTCGCTGTCGGGGATGCCCTCGAAAAGAGCGGACTGACTCAAGACCTCTTTCCGTGTTTCCTGACGCATCGGTCTTTCGAACTCCTCCGGTGGGCGGTTAATGAGGTGAGTTTTCAGGATATCTAAAGGAAAGCACATGTCAAATCAGGCCGTTGCTTTTCTTGAAAACAGGGGATGATTGAAGTATACAAATGAGCCACGTCGGCACATGGCGATCCGGAGTCAGGCTCCGTGCCCGAAGATAGCCGTTAGCCATTAGCTCTTAGCTGTTAGCTCCCCGCCACCATCCCTGCACACTGGCCGCCGAGGGGTGGGGGGTAGGGAGCTAATAGCTAAAGGCTAACAGCTAACAGCCAAGAGGCACGGACTACGCCCCGTACCCGACAGCCACTCGCCACTAAACAGGGATAGCACTTGAAAAAAACCAAGAATACGAGAACGAAGGCAAGGAAGAAGACCGGGAAGGCATCCCAGCCCCTGTCCAAGGGGACCGAAACCTCCTCGTCACGCAAGACCGCGGGAAGAAGAGCCGCCGGAAAGGGCAAAGCAGCGGGGCCGGCGGCAACGAAGAAGAAGGGGAAGGTGGCCGGAGCCGGGCAGCCAAGAAAGGGGAAGGCTGTCAAAGGGGGGACCACGGCCCAGGATCTTGCGTTGCGCCAGCGGGAGATCTCGGTCTCCGAGTTCTTCACGAAGAACCGGCACCTTCTCGGCTTCGACAACCCCCGGCGTGCCCTGCTCGCAGCCGTCAAGGAGGCGGTGGACAACTCGCTGGACGCTTGTGAGGAGTCAGGACGGCTGCCCGAAATCTCGGTGGAGCTCCGGGAGGTGGCAGAGGACCGCATCCGGATCATCGTAGAGGACAACGGACCCGGAATCGTCCGGGCCCAGATACCCAAGATTTTCGGCAATCTCCTTTACGGGTCGAAATTCCATGCCCTGAAACAGACGAGGGGACAGCAGGGCATCGGCATCTCGGCGGCCGGCATGTATGGGCAGCTCACGACCGGCAAGCCGGTGGCCGTCACGTCCCGTTCCCGACCGGGCGGACCGGCCCACTACTATGAGATCCAGATCGACACCCAGAAGAACCAGCCGATCATCCTCAAGGAGTCGGAAGCAGAATGGGATCACCCGGCCAGGGGCACCCGGGTGGAGATTGAGCTGGAGGGGCGGTACCAGAAGGGCCGGCATTCCGTGGATGCCTACCTCCAACAAGCGGCCCTCGCCAACCCGCACGTGGACATCCGTTACCTTCCCCCCAATGGGGAGGAGACGCGGTTTGCGCGGGTTGTGGACCAGTTGCCCGAAGAGCCGAAGGAGATCAAGCCGCACCCAAACGGCGTGGAACTCGGGGTCCTGCAGACCCTGCTCAAGGCGGCAAAGGGGAGACGCCTGGCCGGCTTCCTTTCCGATGCCTTCTGCCGGGTCAGTCCTCGTGTCGCCCAGGAGATCATCGCCCAAGGGGATCTCAAGAAGGATGCGAAGTGCCACCTGCTCCGGCCCGAAGAGGTTGAACGGCTGTTCGCCGCCATGGGCCGGACCAAGCTGATGGCCCCGCCGACAGACTGTTTGTCTCCCATCGGCGAACCCCTGATTTTACAGAGCCTGGGCGAACAGGTGGAGGCGGACTTCTACACCGCCGTATCGCGCAGACCGAGTGTGTATCGAGGCAACCCGTTCCTCGTGGAGGCGGGGCTCGCCTATGGGGGCGACCTGCCCGCGGACCAGCTCGTTGCCCTGCTCCGGTTTGCCAACCGCGTTCCCTTGTTGTTTCAGCAGTCCGCATGCGCGATCAGCGACGCCGTGGTCCGGACCGACTGGCGCTCCTACGGGCTTTCCCAGAGCAAGGGCGCCCTGCCGAGCGGGCCCGCAGTCCTCCTCGTGCACGTAGCCTCCGTGTGGGTCCCCTTCACCTCGGAGAGCAAGGAGGCGGTGGCGGATTACGATGAAATCGTTCGCGAGATACGCCTGGCCCTGCAGGAATGTGGACGGAAGCTGGGTGTGTTTGTCAAGCGCCGCAAGCGGGAGGCCGAGGCGGAGAGGAAACGATCCTACATCGAGAAGTACATCCCTACCATCGGGGAAGCCCTGCAGGAGATCCTGTCCTTCAACCAGACGAAACGGACGCGTCTGGAGAACAAGCTCAAAGACCTGCTGGAAAGGAGCCGGCAATGACCGTGTTGACGAAACGAATCCGAAGCAGTGCCGAACAGATCCAGAAGGACATCATGCGGGCCCGAAAGCCCTCCCTCCAGCTCCCGGTTCGGTCGCTGCAGAATGTCCAGTACAGCCGCCGGAAAGGGTTCTTTGCCCTGGGCAAGAAGCGGAAGGCAAGGACCCTGACGGTCAACACGGTGAAGACCTTTGCGCAGACCCTCAAGATGATCGCCACCTCGAAGACCCTGGTGGACACCAAGGAGATCGCCACCAAGCGGGAGATGTACTACATCTCGAAGAACTGGGGGGAAGCCCGTTTCCTCGAGCAGGATGAATCCGATTCCATCATGGACGACGTGGAGGCCTTCTTTCTGGTCAACCGAGAGCAGCTTGGTTTCATCCCGGAGGAGAAGGGAGGAGACGTTGCCGGCCGCCTGGTCATCAAGGACAGGGACCCGGTCACGGAGAAGGTCCTGCGGATCGATTGCACACGCTTTGGGTCCGGGGCCTATTCGATCCCGATCTCTGTGGAGGACCTGGGCTTCGAGACCAAGGCCCGGTTCATCCTGGCCATCGAGACGGCCGGTATGTTCCAGCGGCTCGTGAAGCACCGGTTCTGGGCAAAGTACAACTGCATCCTGATCTCACTCGGCGGGGTGCCCACCCGTGCGTGTCGGCGGTTCATCCGAAGGCTGAGCGATACATGCAAATTGCCCGTCTACGCCTTTATGGACGGCGACCCTTACGGGTACTGCAACATCTACCGGACCCTCAAGGTCGGCTCCGGGAATGCGGCGCACATCAACGAGTACTTCTGTGTGCCGAAGGTAACCTTCCTCGGCGTGACGCCTCAGGATATACTCGACTACAAGCTCCCGACCCACCCCCTGAAGGAGGTGGACATCAAGCGGGCCAGAGACGCCCTCAAGAACGATCCCTTCATCCGGAACCATCCTCCCTGGCAGAAGTCTCTCGAGCACATGCTGGAGATGGGTGTGCGCGTGGAGCAACAGGCCTTTGCTGCGCACGGGCTCAATCACGTCCTGGAGGTCTACCTGCCGGAGAAGTTGAAGCACACGGGTCTCTTTCTTCCCTAGTGGGGTGACTTGGAAATATCGCTATGTTTCACGGGATGCTCGCAGTTCGGTACTGTCCGGGGCTCCCTCTCCGATTTGCTTGGGCTCCGTCTCTCCCTCCCCCGAAGTCGCCCGGCGCAAATCTCCGACGGAACCCCGGACAGCAC
>JAUWSZ010000235.1 GCA_030609865.1 bacterium
GGCCGATCTTCATCAAGTTCGGGCAGCTGTTGTCCACGCGCCCCGATATCCTGTCTCCGGAATTCATCGAGTCCCTTACCGGGCTTCAGGAAAACGTGTCGCCTCTCCCCTGGGCCGAGATCAAGGGGGAACTGGACCGAAACCTGCCGGGAAGCGTCCAGGAGATCTTCGACGGGATTGACGAAGAGCCGATGGCCACGGCATCGGTCAGCCAGGTGCACCGGGCCAGGCTGAAAGACGGCAGGGAGGTGGTGGTCAAGGTCCGGCGGCCCGAGATCGAGGAGGTGATCCACGCCGACCTGGATTTGCTCCGGGGCATTGCCAAGGTGCTCAAGGGCACGATCGTAGAGGTGAGCCGCCACAACCCGGAGCGTTGGGTCGACGAGTTTGCCGCGGCCATGGAGGAAGAACTCGACTTGACGAACGAGGTCCGTACGATCGAGACCTTCCGAAGCAACAGATCCCAGACCGGCCAGGTGGTCATCCCTGAAGTTCATGCAAAGCTCAGTTCGTCGCGCATCATTGTCATGGAGTACCTCGAGGGGATATCGGTCACACAAGTCGAGGGCCGGGATCAGCGCAAGAGTATTGCCCGCATCCTTCTGCAGGAGTTCTACAAGCAGGTGTTCGTCGACGGCTTCTTCCATGCGGATCCTCACCCCGGCAACGTTCGCTTCCTCAAGGACGGACACATCGGGTTGATTGATTTCGGACTCGTGGGACGGCTCTCACCGCGGATGCGGGAACTGCTGGTACGTCTTGCCATGGCCGTTGCCTTCCGGGACTCTGAAAGGGTCGCAAAGATCGTCTACGCTGCGGGCATCGCCAGGGAACGCGTCGACCTGGCCGCCCTGAGCCGCGATGTGGACGAGGTGTTCGGTACCGCACTCGGAAAATCCCTGCAGGAGATCGACACCGAGATCGTGGTTCTTCAGTTCATGAACCTCGTCTCCCGGTACGGCGTTACACTCCCGCACGAACTGGCACTGCTCGGGAAGGCGGGCGTGAATATCGAGGGGGTCGTCCGGACGTTGGACCCGGAGATCGACATCTCCAGGGAATTGCTCCCCCAGGCATACCGGATGATATCCGTCCCGGAGGACCCGCAAGCCCTCATGACCGAAGGCTTCAAGCAGCTCGTGCGCCTGAAGGCGATGATGGAAGAGGTCCCGTTACAGATCGACCAGATCGTCACGGACGTGGCCGGCGGGAAGATGCACCTGAACGTCTCCTCCCATCAGCTCGACGGCCTCGTGCCGTCGATTCGAGAACTCGGTGCGCTCCTGGCGATCGGCATGGTGGCCGCTGCGAGCATCGTGGCCGCTGCGCTCCTGGTCATCCCCTATTTTGGGGACATGACCCTTCGCGGGATCCCGGTGCTGCCCGTGATCGCCGCCGGGATGGCCGTGTACGCAGGCTTTCTGATGACCGTGGTCGTCACGTGGGCACTCTTGCGCGGACGGGACCTGCGAATTCAGCTCAGCCGCTGGGCCTCTTTGCTCCGGTGGTGGAAGAAGTAGAACCGATAAGGGGGACGTTGTTTAATTCGTTAACTTTCTCCCTATATTATTTTACGGTTCTGGGGACTTAAGTTACCGAATTAAACAACGTCCCCCAACGTCCCTTAAACAACGTCCCCTATTTTCAACTTCGCCCGTAGGGCTCGAACCTTCCACACTTGCACCACTCTCGCTTCGAAGTTTCGTGCAACATGCGGGCTAATGATTCTCACGGCTCATGGCTTCATCCAGTTCTCGTGATGTTTCGAAAGCGATAGAAGTACGCTCGACCCGGTGCAGCTTCAAGGTTTCCTGCGGACATGCCAGGGTGCACACGCCGCAACCGATGCATTTATCGACATCAACTCGTATCTGATCGGTTTTCTCGTCCAGGGTGATGGCTTCGAAGAAACATCGTTCCGTGCAGGTTCCGCAGGCAATGCAGTCTTCACCCGCCCTGGGCACGAAGTTGGATGGAGACATGGCGTCCGGATTGTCCCACCTTGTCCTTCCCCGCAGCTGAGAGCAGCAACATCCGCAGCAGAGGCAGATGAGCCGGTCGCCGACACGGGCATTGTGTGTATGGCCCACGAGACCGAATTCGACCATTTCATCGAAGTAGTCGATCGCCTGCTGTTTGGTCACACGCTTGCCCAGGCCAGTTGACTCAAAAATCAGGGCGGCGCCGCCGATAAAGATGCAGGCCCCGATCGGGAATTTGTCCTTGCACTCACGAATTCCCAGCTTCTCGGTTCGGGTGCGGCAGGGGCAGGGAACCAGGGCCAATTCTTCCGCCGTGTGGTTCAGTATATAATCATGGGCCTCTTCAGCCGCCAGGACTTCCTCGTTCGCTTCGATGGTCCGGTCTATTGGAATGACGCGGCCGACAGGCGTGCCCTTCTTCACGGTTTCGTAATTCTTGTAGAACCCGCTCTCGATGAAATACTCCTTGTAGAGGTGGGCGGCTTCGATGTCGCCGGGCTTGATCTCGGGGTAGAAATTGTGGGCGTTTAGCAGCATGGGGATAATGGGCAGGCAGTACATGTTGCCAAGTCCGATGACGCCGCTTTTTGCCTGCACATCGGCCAGGATCTTCTCCACGTACTCCAGGTCTCTTCCGCAGGCTTCCGCCACCTGCTGGGAGGACGTGAACGTATCCAGGAGATTCAAGTGCTGAACGATGCGAGCCTCCTCGGGCGAATAGAGGAGTTTGAGATGCTTGATGAAGGCCTCATGAATGCTCCCATCCTCGGCCTTGGGAGCGGTGTGCGGATCCTGCTCATCGATCTTCCGTGCGATGCGGGCGTACGCTGATGTGTCTTCCATATGCTGGCCTTTCTGATGCGTCAAGGATGATGGGGTCGATCGTGAGTTTTTTACTCTCTCATGAAAATATTGAAGCCCAAGGTTTCTGAAAAGGCGGCGTGCACCCTGTTGCAAGCCTCCATCTCTTCATTAGCCAGGTCGCGGAAGTGTTCGATAGCAGGCCTTCCTGACCTGACGCTCTCCACGACTGCTTCGCCGGCCGCCTTCCCTGAGACCAACGAGGAGGTGATCCCTTCGCCACCTCGCAGGAACCCGCCTGCCTCGCCTGTCAGAAGGAGTTGCCCCGAGCCCAGGCAATAGTTCTTCCGTGCGGACATATCGGTCAGAACGATACCGTGCCTGGAGGCTTCGCTCTTTACGACGAGGCCGTGGTCTTTTTCCAGATGGCTTCGGAAGGCCGCGAAGTACTGTTTCACGGATTCCCGTTGCTGAACGCCCGTAACCACTACGATCTTGCCGTCCTTGTGGAACACTGTGGCAAAGTAACCCGTAAGGCTTCTATCCATAAAAAGGTACAGCCATCCGGGTTCCAGGTCAATTTGCCCCTCGTAGATCTCCTCGTAGTTCGGAACCAGCCCGACACTCTTTTCAAACCCTGGAAAGGCGGTTCTGCGAACCCTGGAGAGGGTTCCGTCGGCACCGATCAGGCATTTCGTCCGCACCGAGACTTCTTGATCCAGATGTCTCAGCTTGACGACGTAATCTTGCCCTTCCGTTTCAAAATCATCGAAACGGCAGTTGTCAACGAGATCGGCGTCCGTTTGAGAGCAGAGCCAGAAATCGAGGTCAGACCGCCAGGTATTGAACCCCTCTTCCTCGAGGTCTTCTCCTTCGTCGAAGATAGAGAAAGGAACATCCATGACAGGGCTGTCAATCGTGGCGAACACACGATTCCCTTTGATCCGTTCCGGACTGCAGAGGATTTCACTCGGGATCTCACCAAAGTGATCGGTGACGAACTTCCGTGAACTGGGGAACAGAATGCCGCTGCACATCTTGTACCTTGGCAGCTTGTCCCGTTCCACGATCAGGGTTTCCAGGCCTGTTCCGCTCAGCGCCTTGGCTGCACCCGCTCCTGCCGGACCTGATCCGACGATGATCACATCATACCTATTCTTCAAACCCATACCACTCTCCCCGTTACTTGGAGTTCGGGTAGTACTCCACGCCCAGGTGAGTGATCAGTTCCTCGCCCATCAGGTAACGCAGGTTGTTCTTCATCTTGGAAAGCTGAATGAACAAGTCGTGTTCCGGGTACAGGCCTTCTGGGACGATCGGGTTCTTGAAGTAGAAAGACAGCCACTCCTGGATCCCGTACTTCCCCGCCCGTTTGGCCAGATCCATCAGAAGGATCAGGTCCAGGGCGATCGGAGCGGCGAGAATCGAGTCCCTGCACAGGAAGTCGATCTTGATCTGCATCGGGTACCCCATCCAGCCGAAGATGTCGATATTGTCCCACCCCTCTTTGTTGTCGCCCCGGGGCGGGTAGTAGTTGATCCTCACCTTGTGGTACGAATTGCTGTAGAGTTCCGGGTACAAATCGGGCTGCAGGATGTGTTCGAGCACGCCGAGCTTGCTCACCTCTTTCGTCCGGAAGGAATCCGGGTCATCGAGCACCTCTCCGTCCCGGTTGCCCAGGATGTTCGTGGAGAACCACCCGGCGAGGCCGAGCATCCGAGCCTTCAGGGCCGGTGCGATCACCGTTTTCATCATTGTCTGGCCGGTCTTGAAGTCGTCTCCGGCCACCGGGGACTTTGTCTGGTGCGCCAGGGAGAGGAGGGCAGGGATGTTCTCAGTGAGGTTCGGAGCGCCGTTGACAAAGGGAATGCCGTTTCGGATCGCCGCGTAGGCGTAGATCATGCTGGGCGCAATGGCAGGGTCGCTTTCCTTGAGACCCCTTTCGAATCGCTCCAGATCCGCGTGCACTTCCTGAGCCTGCAGAAACACCTCGGTGGATCCGCACCAGACCATCACCAACCGGGAACAGCCCGTCTTGTCCTTGAAGGCGGCGATGTCCTTCTGCAGCTTGTCCGCAAGGTGCATCTTGGTCTTGCCTTCCTTGACCCAGTTCCCGTGCAACCTCCGGACGAATGCCGGGTCAAAGACCGCCTTCATCGGCCGGATCGCCTTCAGCTCGTTTCGAATCGGTTGAAGGTGCTCTTGACGCAACACGCCGGCGGCGACTGCCATCTGGTAGGCGTTTTTACCGTGGATGTCCCACCCTCCGAAGACGAGGTCATCTAAACCGGCTATGGGCACGAAATCCTTGATGCGCGGCCTGCGCCTCTCGGTTCGCTTGCCCAGGCGAATCGTCCCCATCTGCGTGAGAGAGCCGATCGGCAGGCTGAGGCCCTTCCTAATCGAGAGCGCGCCGGCCATCAGGGTCGTTCCCACGGCGCCGATGCCCGGAACCAGCACGCCGAGCTTGCCTTTCGGCGAAGCGATCTTCCTTTTCTTTTGCCCTTGTTGCATGTAAGCCTCCCCGCCGTCATAGGAAACGAAATATATACTCCTTTTAGATAGAAAAGAC
>JAUWSZ010000373.1 GCA_030609865.1 bacterium
GGTGGGGCCCCTCTGGACGAGAGGCTTGCCAAGGCGATCGGGGCGGACGGGTACGCAGAGGGGGCACCCGATGTGCCCGGCGAGGCGGAGAGGGTTTTGGCCCTGAGAGAGCGTCCCATGGAGATTCCGGTGGTTGCCAAGTAGTCAATCAAATCAGATGAAACCTGAACGATTCGAGCTATCCCTCCCGTGTCCGGAAGACATCCTGCCGGATGTAATCTCTCTGGTGGGCTACCCATCCTCCAAGGAACTGAGTGACGACATCCGCGTTGAGATCGAGCGAGCCGTCGATCAGTGCCTGGCAAAGGTCACGCCTGCTTGCCTTTACAAGACCACGCCTTTGCTGCGCCTGGAGAAGGATCTGCTCGTGGGTCGGGACGTCGAGGTCCGGAGCGTGAGGTGGGTTCACCTGATGAAACGCCTGAGCGAGCCGGAAGTCATCTGCTGTTTCGTGGTCACGACCGGCCAGGCGCTGGAGAAGGCAATCAACGAGGCCCAGAGTGAGTCTCTGTTTCATGCCTATCTTCTGGATGCGGCGGGATCCGTCGTGATCGAGCGACTGACCGATCAGGTGGAGCGGCATGTCTCCGGATTGCTCGGGGCAAAGGGCTATCAGACGACCGCGAGATTCAGCCCCGGGTATTGCGATTGGGACCTGAGTGAGGGACAGGAAGCGCTCTTTCGTTTCTTGCAGCCGGAGTCCGTGGGCGTGCAGCGAACCTCTGCCGGGATGATGATTCCGCAGAAGTCCATTTCCGCGGCCCTGGTCGGGGCACGGGAGGTTTCGTTGAGAAGTCCGTGCCCGTTCTGCTCAAAAGGAGACTGCCCGTACCGAAGGGCCGATCCGGAATCCAGGGGTCAGGGATCAGGGGTCGTGGGTCAGGCTCCCACCGGGAATGATAAGATGGGCCAATAAGATCTGTCATTCCCGTGAAAACGGGAATCCAGGAGGGGTTGGGTGGATGGGAGCGACCCCACTGGCGGACATTGCGAGGAGCCCTCGGGCGACGAAGCAATCTCCCGGCACCTCGGCCGTCATGCCCAGGCAAGCGGGACTCCCGCAGCGCATTGAGCAGGGAGATTGCCGCGTCACTACGTTCCTCGCAATATCCAATTCTTGCGGACGTTGCGAGGAGCCGGAGGCGACGCGGCAATCTCCCGGCACCTCGGCCGTCATGTGTAAACGGGAATCCCTAGAGCAGCGGGGCCGTCCTGCCCTCCTGTTTGTCATTCCCGTGCAAACGGGAATCCAGGAAGATCGGGGACAGCCACTGATTAGAAGACGAGGTATCCTGAAATGAAGATACTCATGCCGTACTATTCCAGGACCGGGCATACGGAAAAACTGGCCCAAGCCATAGAGAGGGAATTGATCTCCCGGGGACACACGGTGACCCTGGACCGGATTGAAATGTCAAAAGAGCGGAGCAGATGGAATCTGCTCCTCAGGCAGATATACCAGTACCCCCTTGTTGTCTTGTCCGTGCTTTTTGCCCCTTTTCGGCGCTGGTGGCTGGAACACTATCCCCAGCCCGAGGAGGACATTCAGCCGCTGGCTCATCCTGATGCGTCGGCATTTGATCACATATGCATCGGCGGTCCGAAGTGGTGTTATATCTCCTATCCGGTTGCCAGGTACCTCAAGCAGGTCAAAGGGCTCACGAACAAGGGAATCAGCGCCTTTGCCACTTTCGGTGGCCCGCCCCTGGAAGTCTTCGAACTCGAACTTCTCTTCAAGCCCATGAGCGACCGTATTGAAAAGTCGGAGGGAACCCTTGTGGCCTCCTTGGGTTTGTCCAGCAACTACCACGAACTCGGTGTGTTGGGTGTTTTTAGGCTGGTAACCAGGATTGTGTTTAAACGTCCTCTTACATCTTTCACCATTGACAGTGAATACGGGAAAGAGAAAATCACGGAATTCTGCACAATGATAGAGGACGGATGAAAGGGCTTAGCCATGGTTGAAGAGAAGACCACCTTCTGCAGGATTTGTGAGCCCATGTGCGGGCTCAAGGTGCAGGCAGAGGGCAGTCGTGTGTTGTCGGTCCGGGGTGACCCGGATCATCCCCTTTCCAAGGGATGGTTGTGCAGGCGGGGCATTGCCTTCGGGGAACTCCACAACGACCCGGACCGCCTCCGCCGGCCGTTTCGCAAAGGTGAAAAAGGGTTCGAAGAGATCCCCTGGGACACGGCGCTCGACCAGGTGGCCCGGAAGCTCCGTCGCATCCGTGATACACACGGCCCTCAATCCGTGGCGGTGTACAACGGAAACCCGATGGCCTTCTGCACGTACGGGACGATTAGCGTGCCGATGTTCGTGGCCGCCCTCAAGACCCGTCAGTTTTTCACCGCAGGCTCGCAGGACTGCAACAACAAGTTCGCGGCCTCGGAAAGGGTCTTCGGATCCCCGATGCTGCAGCCCATCCCGGACCTGGACAATGTGCACTACCTGCTCGTCATCGGGGCCAACCCCGCGGTCTCCGGCATGACCGTCGTCCAGGTGCCCCGAACCGTGGAGACCTTGCAGAATATCCGGAAGCGGGGCGGAGAGATCGTGGTGGTCGATCCGAGGCGGACCGAGACGGCAAAGCTCGCATCGGAACACCTGTTCATCCGCCCGGACACGGATTGCTTCTTCCTGCTTTCCCTGCTCTGGGTCTTGATCGAGAAGGGGAGGGCGGACACGCGGTGGGTCGAGGCAGACCCGGAAGGGTTCGCCGCGCTCAAGGAAGTCGTGGCCCAGTGGCCGCCCGAGAGGACAGAGCCCCTGACAGGGATCGCGAAGGAGAAGGTGGAAGAAATCGCCCTGAAGCTTGCAGGGCCCCGCCCTGCGGCCGTTTACGGAAGCATCGGGATCAACCTGGGTCGTCACGGCACGCTCACCTACTGGCTCCTCCTGGTGCTCAACCTGCTCAGCGGACACTTCGACCGGAAGGGCGGGTGCTTCCTGAGTCGCGGTCTCGTGAATGTGGACAAGCTTTACCGCAAGTCCCTGAGGGGGCACAGTGCGCGGTCCACCATCGGGGACTTCGAGCGCCTGATCGGGACGTATCCGGCTGCCGTGATGGCGCCCGAGATCCTCACGGAGAGGAGGGCCGTGATTCGAGCCCTTGTCGTCATTGCGGGCAACCCCCTGTTGAGCGTGCCGAACGAAGGGCACCTCAAGGAGGCGCTGAGCAAGCTGGATTTGCTCGTCTGCCTGGACATCTACAAGAACGAAACGGGTGCCTTTGCCGACTATCTTCTCCCATGTACCGATTTCTTCGAGAGGGAAGACATCAACCTCTCCCATGCCACCCTTCAGTTTCGGCCTTATGCGACCCTGACGCGGGCCGTGGTCGAGCCGGACGGCGAGCAGCGGCCCGAGTGGCAGATCCTGGAGGATCTTGCGGAGCGCATGGGGATCCCCATGTGGGGAGGCGGTGTGGGGCAGGCGATCCGGCTTGCGGGCCGCATACCGGGCGTGAACGGCCTGGTGGAAGGAAGCAGGGACGGGGAGGGCCGGGTGATCAAGGCCAAGGTGTTGATCAGGGTGGTCCTCGCCCTCATGGGACAAGTCGGCTTCAAGGCCCTGGAATCTGCGGAGCATGGGATCATGCTCAAGCCGCCCGAGTTCGGCAAGCTTCTTCCTGGGAAGAGGAGATGGGGCAAGGGCTTCAAGGTGTGCATGGCACCGCGCGACCTGCTCCGGGAGGCCTGGAAACTGGACGCGGCCCTGGCCCTTCGTGAGGCCGAGGGGGGCGAGTTCCTCCTGATCGGAAAGCGGGAGAGACACACGCACAACACCTGGGTGCACAACGCGGACAGCCTGCTCGGGGACGAGACAACGAACTATCTGTACATGCAGCCGGAAGACGCAGCTGGGAAGGGGATCGCGGAGGGCGATCGCGTGGGCGTCAGGAGCCTGGAGGGGAAACGGATCGAGGTGCCGTGCCGGCTATCGTCCGACATGATGCAAGGGGTTGTCGCCCTGCCGCACGGCTGGGGTCACCGGTACGCTGCGGGATGGCGCAAGGCCAACAAACGGCCGGGCGTGAACATGAACCGGCTGGCCACGGATTCGGTCTGGAAGATCGAGCCCATCGCAGGGATGTCCTGGTTGAACGGGATCCCCGTGTATGTGAGCAAGGTGAAGCCAAGAAGAACAAAGGGTAAAGGATAAAGGGCAAAGGGTAAAGGTCAAAGGTGAGAAGCGACCAGGCAAGGCTGGTCCGAAGGGAGGGAGGTGGCGATACCAACTGAAATTCGGTACGTCGTCCAGTGGGTGCAAAACCCACC
>JAUWSZ010000300.1 GCA_030609865.1 bacterium
AGTTGCACGCTGCCGATGTCGATGGGGGAGAGAAGGTTTTTGAACCGACCCGTTTTCATTGAAGAGCCTGCCATGGTCATCTCCGTCTATTTCCTCTTGTAGCGCATGAACTTGTACTCATCCAGTTCCACGTAGTTCTGGGGTGGAATGATAAAGGTTGTTTGCGTGTGTTCGATGATGGCAGGGCCGTCAATTCGGTTGCCTGCCTCGAGCAGATCCTGCTCGTACAGGTCAAAGGGAATCCATTCCCCGTCAAAGAATGCTTCTCGTTTCCCCTTGTGTGCCTTCTCAGGCGGCGCCTCACCTTCAACAGGGTACGCGTGAATCGCCGGCTTTGGTTTCTCCGCCGCCGCTTCCACGTAGATTTCGGTTATTTGATAGCCGGCCTCCGGATACCGTGCGCCGGAGGGGTAGATGTTCGTGTAGTTTGCTTCAAAGGCATGGATGATCTTGTCCAGGTCTTCCAGTGTTTCCGCCCGCCCGACCTCGACAGGCACCTCCCAGTTTGACAGTTGGCCCACATATCTGCAGGAAATACCGTGTCGGAAGCTGATCTGATCCCGAGGAAACCCTTCTTCCTCCAGTTCTCGATAGCCCCGTTCCTCGAGTTCAGCCCAGGTTTGACTCAACACCTGGCCTTGTATGACTTTGACGTCATCGGTCATGTCCGGGGTAAGGAAGAATGTGACGGCCTTGTCATATCTGTGGAAGTAGTCGGCAGCGGCAACGCCGAAGGATGAAAACACCGCGGACCAGGGCACGACCAGGACTTCCTGAAAATAGATTGCCCTCTCTACGCCCCACAGGTGCAAGGGACCTGCCGCGCCGTGGACGAGGAGGGTGAATTCCGCCGGGTTCAAGCCCTTTGACAACATGATGCCGTTTATGTGATTGACCACCATGTCGTGGAGGAGGTCCAGTATCTTCAGGGACACGTCATACACATCCTGGCCAAGAGGGTCCGCGACCCTTTTCGTGAGTTCCTCTTCGGCTCTCTCCCGGTTCACCTGGATCGTTCCCCCGAGATAGTAATCCGGATTCACGTAACCAAGGGTCAAATCGATATCCCCGATGGTCACTTCGTCCGATGCGTACATGGTGCCCAAATCGGCCCGGACGCTTTCGGGGCCAATGGTAATTCGCGCACTGGCAGCATCCGCCTTTACCACGTGACTGCAGCCTGCGCCGAGGCAGTCGATAGCGATCATGGGCATCCGCACCTTGTGTGCCGCAAATTCCGGGGATTTGTTCACCGGCAACAAGCCGCCCGCAATAAGCCCCACATCACAGGTGGTGCACCCGAGATCCCAGCAAACCATGTTGGGACGATCCAAGAATTCAGAGATGAACTTGCCCCCCAAAAGGCCTCCTGTGGGCCCTGAGGCAACGGCCTCAGCTAGCTTGGGGTAGCGTACGGTGGCAGCCGCACCGTATCCAAGAAGGGTCATCAGATCGTAGGCGTACCCCTCTTTTTTTGCCGCGTCCTCGACACTGATCAGGGCCCGTCTTGCCGTTTCCTGAATATAGCACTGGATGAGAAGGGTCTTCAGTCTCTCGGTTTCGTTCGGCACGGAACACATCTCATTGGATGTGATCACTGGGGTCTCCAGCCCACGTTCTGCTATGATCTCCTTCGCAATCTCGGCCATTCTATTCTCGTGGACCGGGTTCGTGTAGGACCCGAGGGTCAAACACGAGATGATCTCTACACCATTATCAAGCATTTCGTTCACACCTTGAACCACGTCTTGTTCGATCAGGGGAATGATGACCGTTCCAGGAAGGGAATGGTGCAGCATATAGTAGCTGCCCACATTGATTCTCTCCGTGACCTCTTTGATGTTTTCGGGCTGAACCAGCCTAGGCGTATGTTCGTGAAGCTGCTGGTGAAGTATGTCTTCATAGGTCTGCCCGATCCACGTGAGTCCTCGTTCGATGATCGGAAGATGGGCAAACCCTCTGGTTGTCAGTAAGCCGACATTGCTTCCCCCCTGGGTCAGGAGGATGTTGATCATGGATGTGCCCGTGTATGTGGATGAGATTGCACTCTTGTGGATCGTCTTGCTATCCATGTTCCATTTTCTGGCCGCATCATTGAGGGACCCCAAATAGCTTATTCTTTCTTCTTCAGGGTTTGTAATAAACTTTCCTGTTGAAAAGTTGCCTTTCGTATCGACGAGAAAGCAGTCTGTCATCGATCCGCCGGCGTCTTGTGCGACGATGTATTTTGGTTCCGTCATCTATGCCCCCTTGATCCACTCTGCAGGCTTCTCTGAAGTCTTTTCTTGAAACCAGTCCGGATGTTCGTCCTGCAAGGGGCTGCCGAGCCACTCTCGGTAGAAGCTGTCCAGGTCTGGGAACATCTCAAAGATGGGAGGATACCCGGGTGGCACCACTTCGACCCCCAACAGGGCATAGCATCCCGGGCAATAGAATTCCCTCATTTCAACCAGGTCCGTATTGTGACGAGCTTCGGGAATCGTGATCACCTCTGCGAGGGCTTCGTCTGTCGCGCGGACGTAAACCCGGCAGCTCAATTTCCAGTTGATTCGATAGTCCCCGAATTCCTGTCCACAGTCACACTTGACGATACGGTCATCTCCGGTGACGCCGCGTTCCCCGCCGGGCTTGGCGACGATGTAGAGATGGTCCGAGATGCGCAGGAGGATTTTTTCCTCCCAGGGGACCTTTTCCTGGAGTATTTCAATGTACTTCTCGAATCGATCCGTATCCTTGGGGGACAGGCGGATCGCCTTCTTGACCTCCTCCCACGGGAGCTTCCCGTCGATGAGAAGCTCGAAATTCTCTTTTGTGAAGCCCGTGTCTGACGGTTTCATGATTCTCTCCGAAGGGTGGCTCACTGGATGTGAAAGTCTTCAGGGAGCTGCCACATGGCTGTGAACTGATCCCTGAATTTCTTGTATTTCAGGCAGTCGGAATACAAATTCCGAATATCTTCGTGCCAGTCCATTTTCAGTACTTTCCGTCTTTCCCGGAGCCACCAGTCCTTGGCATCCACGGACCTTTGCTTCCTTCTTTCGCGCATTTCGTGCCGCAGCCGGTCGCTCGGTTCCCTTTGTACACGGCCCTCTTCGTCGACCCTCGCGCCGTACACCGTCTCGGCCGTTTCCTTCGTTATCCAGCCGTACTTGATGTCGTTCTGGATGAGGTCAAAATCCCTTTCCAGGACATCACCCCATCCACCCCTGGACCCTGCGGCGGTTGCGAACAGATCTCCATCCCGGCAAGGAATACTCGGTGTCGGCCCCTTGTAGGACTCAACCGTTTCTGCGCGCAGCTTGCCCTCCTTTATCCATTGATTCATCTCAACAAAGTCCCTTGGATAGGTTCCCCCCTTTTCCAGGGTCTCCCGGATATTGGTATCGTGAGCAAAAACAACGATATCGTTCGTGCCCGGATAGCCGCCGCTTCTTCCGATCGCGCACGCTCCCATCCCGTCTGTAGCCGCAAAGGCGTTCAGGATGAGGGATTTTCCCGGCTTGTTCACCAGTTGGAGCATGCCGATCCCCAGGCCGCCACGAAACTTCCCGTGCCCGCAAAAGTCGGGAATGAGTTTCTTTCCAAGGTTGACCTGTGTTGGAAGGAGGAACTCAACAGCTTCTGTCTCGCCGATGTCGGACGCGGGATTTGGTGAGCATACCGCCGCATCGAACCCGTCGTGGTATGGGGTCGCTCCTTCGCTCTGGCAGGTGATCAGGGACATGTCTCCGCCAGCCCACTGGAACCCGTCTTCCAGCGTTCCTGCCGCGCCATATCCGATCGTGGTTCCATCCTGAGGGAAGGTTTCCTCGAGGAAGCCCCTACTGAAATAGGCCAGGCTGAGACAATTGTGGAAGAGATAGATGTATCCGGCGATTACGCCAAGACCCATGACCGTGCCGGCATAAGGATTCTGTGGATTGAACATGCTCCCCGGCGGTATGTTCCAGTCGGTCATGTAGAGGAGAGAGGAGTTGATCGTCTCCGTATAGGCAAACATGGGCCACATCCCGAGCGAGGTAAGCATCCTGACGGCCGGTTCGTAGGCATTGGCGTGAAAATCCGCTTCACTCGTCAATCCTTCGAGATCCGTCAGTAATGTCCCGTCCGTACGAATATTCAGTTCTCCCGTTTTGTGGATGATCCAGTTCCTGTTCGACGCCGGCCACAGCTTCCCCAAGGTGCCTTTGTAGTTCACCGCACTCAGTTGCAGATATTTGTACTTCCCAGGGATTGCCTGACTCTTGATCCTTTCCACAAGAATCCTGCGCTCCCGTTCGATGATCTCTTTGAGTCCTTGCCTGTAATATTCGGCCCCAAACTCCTCGACAATATCCTGAATCCTGTCGTGCAAAGACGCCACACCGGCAACCCGCATCTTGTCATCCAGGACATTGAACATCTCCGTTCGGGTCCGACGCTTCCAATGCAACTCCCACCATTTGTGTTGCTTGAAATTGGCTCCTGTTTTTGTGGGCGGATACGTGAATCCGTCCGTAAAGATGTTCGGTGAGATTACACCAAGGCCTCCTGGCTGAATTCCGCCTACATCGACGATGTGATTCAGGCCTACGGTCCAGCTCACGAGTTCATCTTTGTAGAATACGGGTAAGAAAGTGTAGCAGTCGGCGTTGTGGGGAGGGCCGTACATGGGATCGTTACAGGAGAAGATGTCTCCCTCGTGAATGCCGGGGTCGTCCTCGAATCCGAGGTTGGCAATATTCCGGACGATAAAGGGCATGCACTGGATGTGCCCGGCAAGGCCGTAGGAGGCGGAGATGACATCCCCTTCGGCATTGGCGAGCATGAACAACAGCTCTCCCTGAATCATGGACATGGGGTTCGCAGAGATCAGTTTGGCGGACTCCCTTGCGTTGATGCACGAGGC
>JAUWSZ010000147.1 GCA_030609865.1 bacterium
CAGCAGGAGAAATGTGGTCCGCGAGCCTCCATTCCCAGAGAAGTTCCGCCGTGTGGGGATTTACTTCGCGGATGAGGTCGCTGATCAGCAGCTCTTCCCATGGGGCTGCCTGAACATAGGTGTGGGAGAGGAAGAGGATGTTGCCCCACGGGAGCATGAGAACCGAATGATGGGATGCGTCAAGGTAACGGTTCCAGAGGATCGTTCCAGGTGGACGGAGCAGGGCGACTCTCTCGTTCAAGCAGAGGTAGAGAATGTCCCCCGAATCGAGGACCTCGTAGTCCCAGAAATCGGAGCAATCGAGGTCGCCGAAGGTCCAGAGAAGACTTCCCCACATGTCAACAGAAAACAAGGACTTTGGGTAGCCCTGAGAAGCGAGGATGGTCTGTCCTGCAAAGGCCTCGGCAGGATTGTGGTTGGAGATATCAATATCGTAAGTATACTGTTCACAGCCCGTGGCGACGAGGAGCACCAGGACGATCGATACGAAGGTGAACCGAGTTGTTTGTCCAGAGGTCATCGCTTGTCCCCACGCATCGGGTGTCGGTAGGCAGCCCTCCCGCGACATGAAGTGCTAAGACATTACGATTTCCAATAGCTCTCTTTCTTCCCTGAGGCGTAGTCGTAGAAGCCCTTGCCCGTCTTTTTTCCGCAGAGACCGGACTCCACCATTCGCTGCATGAGGGGAGGAGGGAAGTACTTCGGGTCCTTTGTGTCGTTGTAGATGGCCATGGATGCATTCAGCAGGATATCGATGCCGGTGAAATCAGCCAGTTCGAGCGGCCCCATTGGGTGATTGAACCCGAACCGCATCGCATTGTCGATATCTTCCGGGGCCGCCACGCCGGCCTCGAGCATCCGTATGGCTTCCAGGGACATGGGGAGCCCGAGCCTGTTCGCGATGAACCCGGCATGGTCTTTCTTTACCAGGACCGTCGTCTTGCCGACCGACTCGGCCCACGCCTTCGCCGTAGCGATCGTCTCGTCGCTCGTTTGCACCCCGGTGATGATCTCGCAGAGTCTCATCAGGGGTACGGGGCTGAAGAAATGGGTTCCGACCACCTTGTCTACCCTCTGGGTCGCTCCGGCGATGCTGGAAATGGGGATGGCGGACGTGTTGGTCGCAAGAATTGATTCGGGGGGGCAGATCTTGTCGAGCTTCCCAAACACTTCCTTCTTGACCTCGAGCTTTTCGAATACGGCCTCCACCACGAGGTCCGCATCCTTCGCATCCTCGAGGCTGGTCGTTGTGGAGATGTTCGTCAGAGCGGCATCGTAGTGATCCTGGGATATCTTTTCTTTCTGGAGGAATCTGCCCAGTGAGGACTTGATCGCCTCCACCCCCTTGTCGCAGAATTCCTGCTTCACGTCGTGCATCGTAACCTTGTAACCGGCCTGGGCACTGACCTGGGTGATGCCGCTGCCCATCAGTCCGGAACCCACTACGAAGACTCTCTCGATTTTCATAACACCATCCTCCATCAGCTGATCCGTTCAATAAGGCGGAATGGGTAGCCCCGCTGGTTGCTTCTGCAAAAGCCCAGCTATTTTATCTGTCTGTTTGGGAAAAGTCCACATGGAGGGGCGATAAGAGGCCGCTTTTTGACTCGATCCATACCGTGTGTTAGCTTTAAAATTTCTTGTTGTCTTTCCTAAGCTATCCCCCTAAACAGGTTCTGACCCAGGGAAAAGAAAACCGAACAGGCGGTTAAACCCTTGGAGTCGAGCGACCTGGCAAGGAGGAAGGATGTCGGCTGATATGGCAGATCGATTCGATGTGGTTGTGGTAGGCGCCGGAATCGCCGGGCTCGGTGTGGGCGCGATTTTGACCCGTGAGGCAGGGCTCCGGGTCCTCGTGGTTGACCGGTATGAAGAGATAGGCGGTCGGCTGATGTGCTTCGGCGAGAAGCCTGCCGTGGGCTGGAAGGTTGACGTGGGCCTCCACATGATTGAGCTGGGCGAGAAGAGTTCCTGCACCCTGCTGAACGAAAGGGTGGGGCAAAAGGTGGAGTGGGGCCCCTTCAGCAAAACCGTGCAGATCTTCAAGGACGGAGAGTTCAAGAGCGTTGCCGAACTCGTTCCGATGACCGAAGAGGATCGCCAGGCCTTCGGAGCTTTGCTGAAAACGATTGGCGGCCTGACCGATCCGGAGATTGAGGCCTGGGACGATCGCTCCCTGGAGGAATGGTTGGGTGAGAAGGTGGAGAGCGAGCCGGTTCGGGAACTCCTCAGCGATCTCGGGATGATCATGACAACGATTCCTGAGGCGAGGGACATGGCAGCAGGAGAGGTCCTGTACATTGCCAGGGAGAATCTCCGGAATGTGCGTCAGGTCCTTTCCTCATCCTACCCGATCGGAGGGATGGCCGGAATCACGGAGCCCCTCGCGCGTGTCATCCGGGACGGTGGGGGGGAGATCCGTCTCGGAAGCAGGGTAGATCGGGTCCTGATCGTGGAAGGACGGGCCGTGGGCGTGGCGATCGAGAAGGGGGCTCACCCGTATCCGCATGAATACGCCATCCCGGATTGTGACGAGGTGCGGGCGGAAACCGTGGTCTTGGCCCTTCCGATCTACCAGTTGCCGTCGGTGCTCGACTTTCAGTCTCCCGATTCGGTTCTGCCGGAGTGGTGGAGGAAGCGCATCCTGGATATCCAGAACGAGGTCACGGGGTTGGTGGGGTATGTTCTTGGCCTGAGCCGTCCGGTGGTCGGGGAACTCTGTTTTCTGAGTGCCCTGAAGACCCGTTACGCCGGACTGCCCTTCCAGGCCTTCCCGGCCTCGAACTTCGATCCGGATGTTGCCCCCCCCGGAAAGCAGGTGCTCCACACCGACTGCGTGACCGAGTATGCCGAGGTAGCGGACAAGTTCTCCCGGCGAAGAATCCTGGAGGCCCTCTGGCAAGACCTGAAGGAGATGTTCCCCGGGATAGAAGAGGCAGTCGAGTGGAAGATTCCGTATTACGTGGCCGGCTGCGATGGCCTGGCACGCAAGCCCGGGTTGGTGGGGAGATTCAAGCCCGGGCTGAAGGCGCCGAGCGTGGGGAACCTGTATTTTGCGGGCGACACCTACCAGGGCCGTGGCTTGGCAACGAACGGGGCGGCCTTGAGCGCCATGCATTGTGCCGATTTGATCCTGGCAGAAATCAAGGAATAAGGAAGAAAGAAGGGGAGCGCGAGGATGAGCGAAGGCAGCGTGAACTATGTGGTGCAAGGAGGCATTGCGACCGTAACGGTAGACCATGCGCCGGTGAACGCCCTGAACGAAGCCCTGTGGATTCGCATCGGCGAGATCTTCGAGGAGATCAGTCAGCGAGAGGATGTCAAGGTGGCGATCGTAACAGGGGCGGGGGACAAGGCCTTCGTGGCCGGTGCGGACATTACGGAGCTGGGGGCGAAGAGACGGTTCGACGGAGAGGCCTATTCTCGGCTGTGTCAGGAATCTCTGAACAAGGTGGAGTTCTGTCCACAGCCGGTGATCGCTGCCATCAACGGCTTTGCGCTGGGTGGGGGATGTGAACTGATCATGGCGTGCGACATCCGCATCGCCTCCCAGAAGGCCCGCATGGGCGTGCCGGAGATCAACCTTGGCATCATCCCCGGAGCAGGGGGTACGCAGCGGATCACCCGAATCGTGCCGAAAGGCTATGCTAAGCTGATGGTGTTGAGCGGTGACATGATCACGGCGGAAGAGGCTTTCCGGATCGGGCTCGTGGATAAGGTGGTTCCCCCGGAGAACCTGGAGGAAGAGGCAAAGGCCCTGGCAGAGAAATTGGCGGCAAAGGCCCCGATGGCACTCCGGATCGCGAAGAAGGCGGTGAACGAGGGCATCATGGTCTCCCTGCGCGAAGGCCTGAACATCGAGGCCGAGTACTTTGGTGTGCTCTGCGGGACCGAGGACAAGAATGAGGGGGTGGATGCGTTCCTGAACAAGAGGAAGCCAACATACAAGGGCAAGTAGGATGAGAGAAGACACAATAGACCCGGGTATTCTCTTCAACCCCAGGAGTCGGTCCATCCGGTGGTCCGGGATCGCCGGCGCACGCATCCGGCCGGGAACGATCAGCTCGAGGGACCAATCCGGTATGGGCGACTGCATTCTGATGGACTTGCGCAAAGGCTTCTTCGCCGACTCTGACAGTTCGAACCGGTTTCCGACCGCATCCAGGCGTTTCTTGCGCAAACTGGCCGAGGGGTTGGAGGCGTTGCCTTCACCGGACCCGGGGAAGACCTTCAGCCTGGAGGAATTCGATCGATTCTCACGTGGCGTGATCGATGTATCAGAAGAAGTCCTGCAGACGATCCCTTACACCGAGAGCTGTACGTTCACGGGCGTCCTCGTCGCGAGAACCGAGGCCGGAAAAAAGGGAATCCTGCTTCACACGGGGGACAGTCGCCTCTATGAAATCAACCCAAAGACCCGTGTGTCGAGGAACATGACAAGTAACAATTTCTGGATGGTGGGCAAGTCGAAGCGCTTCTATCAGGTGGAAGAAATCGAAATATTGCCCGAAGCGATGTTCATCCTCGCCACGGACGGTGTTATCGATCTGAGTTCCCAGGACCGTATAGACAGGCACGAGTCTCTCGTCGACTTTACCAAACGGTATCAGGTCGAGGAGATCGCGGACAGGCTCGTGGAGGCGATCGATCTCCAGCAGGCCACGACGGATGATCTCGTGATCGTTGCACTTGATCCGGACCGACTGCGATGGTCCGAAACGACGATCCTGTTGGGCGGGACGGAAGAGAGGGAAGAGAGACGGTACCGGAAGAAATGCAGCCAGGATTTCTACGAAGACCGTTATGTGCCGATCCGCGAGCAGGCCTCCAAGCGAGAGTGTGCCCTGACCGTCAAGTAGACCTTACACGATCCTGCACGCCTATGATTCTTCGCCGTGACCGGCGGATCCGTTTTTCCTCAGGAAATCGTGCCTGTCCGCCATGGCAGAGTAAGCCCTGACGGCTTCCTCTATCGTGGGGTACACGACGAATTTCCGGTCGAGAATTTCGAGCAGGCCGGAATAGCCCCTTCTTACCGCCAGACGGGCGACGTTTGAAGTGACGAGGAGCGGCTTGCCCCACTTCCGGCTGTAGTCCGCCATTTGTTTCCCCTGCTCCACGTCCCTGTCGACGAGCATGCGGATCACCTTGCTGTCCGTTTTGCTGACATCTCTCGCGGAGTTCACGGGGTCGAGCATCGAGTAGATCCAGCCCATCCCAAGGGAGATCACCCCGTCCACCTCACCGCTCTGCATCAGGATCGGGATCAGGTCCACGGCGTCGGCGTATCCCAGGCCGGCGACGAGGTCGACCGGGTTGTTTGGTGCCCACCAGGATGGCAGCCGCTCACGCAGTTTTTCGATGGTCTCCTCCGAAAGACCCACCACGTCGAGGCCGGCCTGGGCGGCGGCGTCTGCGGCAATCACGCCGAATCCCCCTCCACCCGTGATGATCGCAACCCTGCGGCCCGCAGGGAGGGGAGTGGAGACGAGGCCGGCGGCCATGATGACCGCTTCTTCCATCTTTTCCATACGGATGACGCCGGCCTGCTTGCAGGCGGCAGAGAAAACGCGATCAGACCCTGCGAGCGCGCCGGTGTGGGTCGCCGCAGCCGACATGCCCACCTGCGTCCTGCCTGCCTTGATGATCACCACCGGTTTTGCCAGGGCGGCCCGTTTCGCCGCCTGGAAAAAGGCTTGGCCATCCGCCAGCCCTTCGATGTGAAGAAGGATCACCTTCGTGTCCGGGTCCTGCCGAAAATACTCGAGGTAGTCGGGCCAGGCGATGTCCGAGCAATTGCCTGCGGAGACGACCTTGGAGGAGCCGAAACCGAACTCGGCCAGTCTCTGGGAGAGCGTCGTGGCCACGCTCCCGCTCTGGGATGCGATCCCGATCGAACCGGTGTCAGGCATGAAAGCAGGCATCCATGGATAGAGCTTCGTCCGGGGGACCGCGATACCCTGTCCGTTCGGCCCGATCAATACCATGCCTCCGGCCTTCGCCCTTTGCACCATCTCCGCCTGCAAGGCACGCCCTTCGTCACCCAGTTCCGCAAACCCTGCAGAGATGACGAGACCCGCGTTGACGCCTTTGCTCACGCAGTCAGAGATGGAATCCACCATCAGCTTGGCCGGGATCGTGAAGATGGCGAGGTCCACGTCCCCGGGGATCGCGGACACGGTCGGGTAGGCCTTGTGTCCCTGGACCTCGTCTTCTTTCGGATTGACCGGGTAGATGTCGCCCGTATATCCGCCCCTCCGAAGGTTGCGGAAGACGATTCCACCCCACTTCTGTTTGTTGTTCGAAGCGCCCACAAAGGCGACCGAGCGGGGGGTGAAAAAACTCTCCATTGCCTCGATACGACCAACCACTGATCTGCCCTCCCTCATACGGTTCCAGAATAGAAAAAACCCTATTACTATACAGGAAATAGCCCGATTTGTAAGCCCCCACAAGAGGCCCTTGATGCGGAGAACGAAGGCCTGAATCAGGGGGTCATGACGTATGACTTTGGTGAGGCCTTGAAGGCACGCAAAGAGAAGAGGGCTCCGGTGTTTAGAGTCGAGTAGGCCTTCAGTGGTCTGGTCAGAGGTAAAAGGTAAAAGGTAAAAGGTGAA
>JAUWSZ010000361.1 GCA_030609865.1 bacterium
GGCCGCGTCCAGAAGACAGCGGTGAAGCGGGCACCGGTTGCGGCGAAGATCGCGGGGGTGAGAAGGGTGGTCCACGGCCATACCCACAAGGAGGGGCACATCCTGTACAAGGGGATCGAGGTTCTCAACAACGGTACCTGGTCGCCCGCCTTTCACGATGTGGAGTGCACGCAGCCTTACGGCAGGAAGTGTTTCACCTGGATTCGCCCGAACCATCGTCCCGCTTCCGATCAGGCGGCGCAGGCCGTGGAGCGAACCTCCACGCTGTACGAATGGAAAGACCCGGGCATGGAAGTGATCCCGACGTCCGAGGAAAAGAACAGTTAAATTAGATAGTTATTCTGTCTCATCGAGATCGTAGACCCCCTCCTTTGGTAGATCCACTCCATTTGTATCTGTGGTTTATGTCTTTCACCGCACTCCGGAGAGCCCCGGAATTTTTTCCTTGACAAGTCCCGCCGGAATTGCGATAAGTGGTATATGCATATAGCGCAGTAGGATTGCATATATCGCAATTCATGTAGGGGGCTGCATGACGACGATTCCTGAACGAAGTACCCACGCCGCTGTCGAAAAGGCCCTCCGAATCCTGATGGCCTTCCTCCCCCACAACGAGAAGATGGCCGCCCTTGCATTGAGCAAGAAGCTCGGCCTGCATCCCTCGACCACGACCCGGCTTCTCAAGGTTTTGAAGAAGCACGGGTTTGTCGAGCAGGATCCGGAAACAAAGAAATACTTCCTGGGAAGGTCGAATCTTTTCCTTGCACAGGCCATCATCGAATCCTTGAACACCGACCTCGTCTCGACCGCCAGGCCCTCCATCGACAATCTGCGGGACAGGATCAATGAGTCCGTGGGACTCGAAGTCTGGGTGGGGGATGCGACCATCCTGGCGTACGCTGCCCCGGGGCCGCAACTGATACAGATCTCGACCACCTTGGGGGCCAGGATGCCCGTGCACGTGGCCGCGGGAGCAAGGGCGATCATGGCCCACCTGCCCGCGGAGGTCGTGGACGATCTGCTCGATGGGGAATTCAGACGCTTCACCTCGAAGACCATCACAGATCCGAAGGCTATCAAGCGGAAGCTAAAGGAAATCAAACGAAAAGGGATCAGCCTGGAGCAAGGCGAACTTGATGAAGACGTGCATATTATGGCCGCACCTGTATTCGATCATACGAAAAGCCCGGTAGCCGCCGTCGTGATAGGAGTCCCCGCCTATAGGATGAAAACCCACATGCGTGGAAAGACGGCGTCTCTGCTGAAAGAGACCGCGGCGAAGATCTCGGCGAGACTGTATTGCACAGAGGAAGACTAACCCAAGTGCTTTGGCATAGCCCAAGAAGGGGGGAGTGATGCGCTCAAGAAGAACAAACCTCGTAAGTACGTTTTGTGGACTTCTTCTGTTGACTCTGGCGAACACGGCATGGGCCGTTTACCTTGACGGCGACCGGACGCTCAATTTGACGGGCAAGGCACAGAGCCGGGTCTCGATCCGGTTGCAGGATTCCGAGGGGTTCACGGCTCCGCCGAACATTTCCGTCGGCAACCTGGTGCAGTGGCGGAACATCTTCTACCTGGAGATCAACCACGATCTGGAGAAGCTACAGGGGCAGCTCGACATCTTGAAGCCCCTGGAGTGGCTCAAATTGCGGACCAAGTACCACGTGGTGGCCCGGTTCATGTATGACGCTGTCTATGACGTGGGTCCACAGGCCTTTCAAGATGTGAAGGACCGAGACAAGGAGAACATCACCAGCTTCAGCCACCAGTACGACCTGTGGGAGTGCTACGTAGACCTTTCCCGGGGACCGGTGTTCTTCCGTTTCGGCAAACAGAACCTGGCCTGGGGCGAGACGGACGTATTCCGGCTCTTGGACCAGATCAATCCCCTGGACAACACGTTTGGGGGAATCTTCGAGGATCTGGACGACCGGCGGATTCCGCTCTGGATGCTCCGGGGGAGCTACAATCTTGGGGGCCCGGGTCCGCTCGACTCGCTCACCATTGAGGGCTTCTGGGTGCCCGGGTTCTGGGACGTTCACGTCTCCCCGCTGTCCCCTTACGGGGCCGCCTATTCGGCTCCGTTACCGCTCCTGCCGCCCCCGTTGCAGCAGCGGATCATCTATCCGGAAAAGAGCATGTCGAACAGCCGGTGGGGGGTGCGACTGATGGCCATGCTCTGGGGGATGAACCTGTCGGTGGCCCACTACAAGACCTTCATGGACCTGCCGAACCCGGTCTTTGTGATCGAGCCCGACCCGCCGCCCCTTGGGACGACCTACCAGGAGTTACATTTTGACGACATCCAGATAACGGGGGGGTCGCTCAATTTCTGGGAGTCCATGACCGACACGGTGATCCGAGCCGAAGTTGCCTGGTTCTGGAGCGAAGCGGTCTTCATCCCGGACGTGAATATCCCGATCCAGCCGCTGCCGATTTCGATTCCCGGCATACCGGGGATTCCGCAGAACGGGCAGATCCCGGAGAAGGATTTCCTCAGGTTCATGATCGGCCTGGACAAGTTCGTGTGGATCCGGCCCCTGAACAAGACGCAGACATTTATGGTTTCCCTCCAGTACTTTGGCCAGTGGGTGCCTGACTACGATGCGCGGATGCGGCAGGGGGTGTCGCTTTATCCGAATCCGACGGAATTCCCCGCCGTGAGAGAGGTGGAGGGAACCTTCACGATGTTGATAAACACGACCTACCTGAGCGGGAAGGTTACGCCGCAGATGGTCCTGGGCTATGACGTTCGTGGGGCATGGTTGATCCAGCCCTCGGTGAACCTGCTCCGGGAGCCCTTCCGGTTCATGATCCAGTACAGCGCGATCGTCGGGAACTTCACCGGCTTTGGCGTCTTCCGGGACCGGGACCAGATCAGCTTCATCTTCAGCTACCTGCTGAATTAAACCGACAAACCTTACCGGAAGGAGACGGACAAATGGAGACCTTGAAAACCTTCGGTAGTTCCATCCTCGCGATCGGTCTGCTGTTGGGTGTCGGTGCGGATCTCGCGGCCGATGAGCCATCGGTAAAGGTCATCGACAAGACAAACTGGGAGCAGGCGGAGGGGCTAGTGCCCGAGCCGCTACTCGAATGGATACGGGACGGTGCATTCCTCCTGCCTGTGGGCCAACTCGATTTTGACCCACTCGAATACTGGCCGTCCTTTGTCGTGGCATCACGGCAGGCGAATGTCGGAAAGTACGGGCTGAATGAAGACAATATCATCGTCGACGCAGGAACGGGCCAACTGGCAAGGCACATCGTAGGCACTCCGTTTCCAGAGGTTGACCCCGCCGACCCCAAAGCGGCTACAAAGATCGTGTACAACAAACACTATGCGTCCTTCAACACAGGGAACAAGCGATTCACAACGGTTTCGACCTGGGTCGACCGCTCCAGCTTCGAGCGAGAGATCACGATTCTTTTTCTCGAAGCGGTTTTGACTGGAACCCCACAGACCGAAAATGTTCGGAATCCAAAAAACATCGAGCGTTACAACCTCATCTCGGTTCGCAGCCCTTACGATTTGGCCGGCACTGCGATCATGCTCTGGCGTTATCTCTCGAAACGGGCGGACGTAAACTACGCCTACATACCTGCGATCCGGCGTGTGCGACGGATGACGCCGGCGAACCGGTCCGACGGCATGTTGGGGTCGGACTTGTCTACGGATGATGCGGCCGGCTACGACGGGAAGGTGCCGGCTTTCGCGTGGAGGCTGGTCGGGCAGGCCGAGGCGTTGGCGAGCTACGGGTTTAGAAAGCCCCTGCCGGTCTCGCAAACAAAGAACGGAGAATGGGTGTTCGTACCGGACGAGCTCATCCGCTTAGGCTTTCAGGATGAGAACGCCACCGTTGCGGCCTGGTGTCCGCTCACTTCGGTCTATGTGAAACGGCCCGTCTGGGTGATCGAGGCAAAGGCAAAAGATCCTTACTACAACTACGGCACGCAGTACATATGGATCGACCGGGAAACCTGGACACCGGTCTGCAAAGTCATCCACGACCGATCAGGGAAGTTCTGGAAGCTTCTCATTATTACCCATGTAGGTCTCGAAACAGCAGGGAGAGAAGAGAAAGGCATCCTCGCCTTGGACCATCTCATGGTAGACACCCGGAGAGACCATGCCACATACCTAAGGCAATTGAACCCTTCATGCAAGTTCACCATCTTTGCAGAGGTGGACCTGCATGACTTTTCCCTGGCCGGATTCCAGAAATATTGTAAGTAGCAAGGTCTCGAAAAAGTGTCGTATTTCATAATTCAGAATCATGAAAAGGAGAAACCATGAATCCGGGAGCATTCGGCAAGTATGCAGTAGATTATGAAATCCGCGTGGACTATGACCGCTTGAGAAGAGAACGGCTTCAGCGGGCCAAGGACCAGATCAAC
>JAUWSZ010000047.1 GCA_030609865.1 bacterium
CACGCCACCGGAGTACACGGCCGAGGACATGGTGATCGACGCGGCTCGCGGTCCGGAGAATCCCCTCGAAAGCGAACAGGAACGGCGCAATCAGGGCCATGGAAGCCCTTGCACAGAGGGTGAGGAGTGGAGCGAGCGAGCGGCCCCCCAGTACGACGACAAACGCGAGCGCCCCCTGAAACAGGCCGAAGAGACATCCCAGAACAAACCGCAGGGTCTCGAACAAGGGATGGAGAACACCGTAGAACCTCAGGAGCAATCCGTTCATGCCGCCCGCTGCCGAGGCTCGGTCGGGTTCCGCCCCGGAGGGCGACGAAGGTGAATCGGCAAAAGGGACCCTGCCGGAAAGGTAGGCCCCGGCCTCCCTTAGCCACCGATCCGGCCGGCCGTTCTCACCCAGCCATCGGACGGCGTCCTTCACGGCGGTTCCAATCAGCTCGCCCAACCCCTCGACCTTCCGGGCGGACGGCACGTGATCTTCCTCGGAACGAACCTGGCGGGAGGCAAGCATGGGGATCAGGTACAGGGCCACGAGCAAAGAGGCCAGCAATGAGAAGGTAACCGTCAGGGCAAGATCGTTGAACAACTGCCCGGCGATTCCCTTCACGAAGACAATCGGGAAGAAAACGGCGACGGTCGTGAACGTGGATGCCGTGATGGCGGCAGCGACCTCTCCGGTGCCCCGGTTCGATGCATCGAGAACGCCGTCGCCCTCCTCCCTGCATCGAAAGATGCTCTCCAGGACGACGATCGAGTTGTCCACGAGCATGCCGATGCCCAGGGCCAACCCCCCGAGCGACATCAGGTTCAAGCTCACACCGAAGAGGAACATGGGGATGAAGGTCACCAGGATCGAGACCGGAATCGAGACGCCGATGATCGCCGTGCTCTTCAGGTCACGGAGGAAGAAGAACAGCACGAGCAATGCCAGGATCCCCCCGTAGAAGGCCGTGCTCCGCACCTCCTCGAGCGCGCGTTTGATGAACCGGGACGGGTCGGAGATCAGCCTCAATTGTACGCCGGGATAGTCCTCCGTGAAGCGTTCGATTAACCCGGCGGACCCTCTCCCCTTGGCTTGGGAAGGGATTCCCTCAGCGAGGCCGAGCACCTCCTTCACCCTGTCGGCCACCTTGACCGTGTTGCTGTCCGCCTCCTTGTAGAACTCCACCTCCACACTCTCCAGCCCGTTGATCCGCGTGATCACGTCCTGATCTTTCTGTCCCCATCGAACGGTAGCGACATCCTTGAGCCTCACCTCCGCGTCTCCCGCCTTCCGCCCGACAACCACTTCCCCGATATCCTTCAGATCGACAAACTCGTTCAGGGTGCGTACCAGGTACTCCACCTTTCCCTCTTTCAGGCTGCCTCCTGCAAGGTTGATGTTCTCCTGCCAGAGCCGCCGGGAAACCTGCTCCATGTTGATGTCCAGGAGGGCGAGCCGGGCCTCATCGACCTCGACGAACACCTCCTCCTCGAGGCCTCCCTTGACCTTGACGGAGGCGACTCCGGGGAGCCCCTCCACATCCCGCTTGAGCTCCTTCTCCGCCAGCCAGCGCAGGACGACTAGATCCCGGCCCCCATAGATCCCGAGCCTCAGAATCGGGTCCAGGGCCGGGTTGTACCGGAGGATGGTCGGACGGTTGACCTCTTCCGGGAGAAAGACCCGATCCATCTTCTCCCGAACATCCAGGGAGACCAGATCCATGTCCGTCCCCCACCAGAATTCGAGGATGATCTCGGAGAGGCCGGCACTCGATACAGAGCGAATTTCCACGAGATTGCTCACCGTGCTCAGGGCTTCCTCGAGGGGACGGGAAACGAAGCTCTCCACCTCCTCGGGAGCCGCCTCCGGGTATTCCGAGCGCACGGTCAGCGTCGGGTAGGACAGCTCCGGCATGAGATTGAGGGCGAGTTCCTGGTAGGACTTCATCCCGAACACCACGGCGCCCATGAAGATCATGGCCACGGTAACGGGACGACGGATCGATATGCGGAGATCAGCCGTCGAGTTCTTCAATGACGCGCACCTTTGTGCCACTCTGCAGGCCGAGATGACCCCTCACGACCACGCGATCCTCCCCGGCGAGCCCATCCAGGATCTCCACACGGTCTCCCTCCTGAAACCCCGTCTGAACGGTGACCTCCCGTGCAATCCCTTCCCGCACCGTGTACACCGTCTTCCTCTCTCCCTGCATCAGGATCGCCTCTCTGGGAAGGATCAGGGCATCGGGATGGACCGCAATGACGATCTGGACGCGTACGAACATGCCCGGGCGAATAACGCCTTCAGGGTTCTTCACGGCAATGGTGGCCTCTGCGGTACCGCTCCGGGAGTCGATCACCGGGCTCTTCCGCTCGACCTTACCGAGAAACGATTTGTCCGGGAACGCGTCTATCTTCAGGATCGCTTCCTGGCCTTTCCGCACCTTTGCGTAGTCCTGTTCAGGGATGTGGACCTCGGCCTCGAGGGCATACAGGTCCACGATCCGGAACAGAGGCTGGGTGGTGCTCACCAGATCGCTCAGCTTGACGTTGCGCTCAGTCACCACCCCGGACAGGGGCGCGACGATAGACGTGTCGCCGAGTCGCTTCTTGGAGAGATCGTAGTCTGCCTTTGCAAGGCGGAACTGAACGGAGAGATCCTGGTATGCCTGTTCGCTGATCAGGCCACCCGCATGGAGCTCTACGGCCCTTTCATGATCGTTCTGCGCCTTGAGGAGCCGTGCAGCCGCCTGTTCAAAGGCGAGGCGAGCCTCCTCGTCGTCGAGCTTGGCGAGCGGATCCCCTGCCTGGACGAAATCACCCTCTTCGACAAAGATACGATGGCAGAAGCCCACCATCTTCGAGTAGATATCCGCTTCCCTCTTCGCCTCGACAGACGTGGTCGCGTGGATCGATTGGACGATGTCGCCTCGGGAGGGGCGGACCACCTTTACAGGGACAGCGTCTTCGCCGGCACGTCCCTTGACCCTCTCCCTGGCCTCTGAGGTGTCCTCCGCGCCCGGCCTGCTGCAGGAGCATGCCAAACAGACCAGTAAGAGGCACACGCACAGCTGTAGGGGAGCCGCACCCAGCGAAAATCGTGTCCCATCAAGCAGGGGCTGCCCAATGAACCGCCTCAAACGGGGGGGCATCGCAGAACCTCGACATCAAAAAAAATATTATATTCCAGATACTTATTTGGATTACGCGCCCAAGAAATTATGACACAAAGCTCGGGTCAACACAAGCAGACCGGCCATCTCTCTAATTTGGGATAATTATCATCTAGTATTGACAACTCGGTAGGAGTAGGCTATCTTAACAGGATGGATCCAGCTGGAGGAACAGCAACAATCATGCCTGCCCCTGCGGAAGATATGGTCAGGAAGTCGGAGATTGCCGACCGACTTCGCGCGACCGGGCTCAAAGCAACGCCCCAGCGGATCCTGATCTTCCAGGAACTCACGTCCAGGACCGATCATCCGACGGCGGAAGCGATCTACTCAGCGGTGAAACAGGTGCATCCGACCATTTCATTCAACACAGTATACCATACGCTGCAGGCCCTCACGGAAAAGGAAATGATCAACGTAATCCGGCCGGTCGTGGATGCGGCCCGTTATGACCCGATCACCGATCTTCACGGCCACTTCATGTGTTCAAAATGCAAGCGTATCGAAGATCAACTCATGGAAGACCCCAACCTGAAACAGATCGATTCGGACGTGAAGGCGTCCGGCAGGTACTGGATCGTGCAGAGCCAGATCCTCTGGGTGGGGCTTTGTGAGGCGTGCGGAAACGCGAGCAACCTTGACGGAAGAAAACCGAGTTAATCGTTCCTAAACAGCCACAAACCGGAGATCCCAGCGGAGATCCAAAACAAGGAGGAGAAAGGAACATGGCAGAGGAAAAAAAGGAAAAGGCACCGAAGAGCGTAGACCCGGCCAGTTTGCAGATGATCGAGAAGGCCGAGAAGGAAGGAATCTCGACCATTTTCGACCGCGCCGACAAGATGAAGGCCTGCAACATCGGTGAGCAGGGGACTTGCTGCAAAATCTGCTCACAGGGGCCGTGCAGGCTTCCCTTGCCGAAGAAGGGCATCGAAGGCGAAGACACCCGCATGGGGCTCTGCGGCGCCACGCCCAACACCATTGCTGCACGTAATTTCGTCCGGATGATCGCGTGAGGGGCGGCCGCCCACTCGGACCATGGCCGAGGCGTTGCCGAGGTCTTCCTGGCAGCCGCCAGGGGCGAGACAGCGGACTACAAGATCCAGGACACGAAAAAGCTCCTCGAGGTCGCCGAGCTTTTTGAGGTCCCGGTCACGGTTGGAGAGGGCGACGACGAAAAGCCCAGGGACATGAAAGAAATCGCCATCGAGGTCGGGGAGAAGGCCCTCGCCGAATGGGGCAAGCAGGAAGGCGAAATCTATTTTGCCAAGAGGGCGCCCAAGGCCCGCTATGAGCTCTGGAAGAAGCTGGGCGTCGTGCCCCGCGGGATCGACCGGGAAATCGTGGAGATCATGCACCGCACCCACATGGGCGTGGACCAGGATTACAAAAATCTGATGCTGCAGGGAACTCGAGCCGCCATCGCCGACGGCTGGGGAGGCTCGATGATCGCAACCGACCTTCAGGACATCCTGTTCGGGTCCCCTGTACCGATTCACGGAAACGTCAACCTCGGCGTACTCAAGGAGGACGAGGTAAACTTGGTCATCCACGGCCACGAACCGCTTCTTTCTGAGATGATCATAATCGCCTCGAGAACCCCGGAAATGCAGGAATTGGCCAAGGCCAAGGGGGCCAAGGGCATCACCCTGGCCGGGATGTGCTGCACGGCCAACGAGATCCTGATGCGACACGGGCTGCCCGTTGCCGGGAACTACCTCCAGCAGGAGCTTGCCATCATTACGGGCGCGGTGGACGCCATGGTGGTTGACGTACAGTGCATCATGGAGAACGTGGCCAACGTGGCCAAGTGCTACCACACCAAGATCATCACGACGAACACGCGGGCCAAGATGGAAGAGGCCAACACGATACATATCGAGTTCGACGAGCACCACGCCCTGGACAACGCCAAGGAGATCGTGAAAACAGCTATCGAGAACTTCCCCAACCGCAGGGCCGAGGTCATCGTCCCGGACATACAGGCCCCGATGGTCGCCGGGTTCACCTACGAGTCCATTGAGTACCACCTGGGCGGAAGCTTCCGCAGCACCTACTACACGCTGAACGACAACATCATCAACGGCCGGATCCGCGGCATCGCCGGCGTGGTCGGCTGCAACAACGCAAGGACCACGCATGACAACGATCACATCGTCGTCGTCAAAGAGCTCCTGAAGAACGACGTGATCGTTCTGACCACGGGATGCAGCGCCATAGCCTGCGGCAAGGCCGGCCTGCTCACCCCGGAAGCTGCGAAGGAATTCTGCGGGCCCGGGCTGGCAGAGGTATGCGAGACCGTGGGCATTCCCCCTGTGCTGCACATGGGGTCCTGCGTGGACAACAGCCGGATCCTGATGGCGGCCGCAGGCGTGGTCAACGCCGGTGGGCTGGGCAACGATATCAGCGACGTTCCGGTTGCCGGATCAGCCCCGGAGTGGATGAGCGAGAAGGCCATCAGCATCGGCCATTACTTCGTCGCCTCCGGCGTCTACACGGTGTTCGGTCTCGGCCTGCCGGTCACGGGTGCACCCGTGTTCCAGGATTATCTGTTCAACCAGATGGAAAGCGAACTGGGTGGAATGTGGGACGTGGAAGTTGACCCGATCAAACACGCGCAGAAGATGATCGCCCACATCGACAAGAAGCGAAAAGAGCTGGGTATCGACAAGGCCCGCGAGCGGGTGCTCTTCGACATGGAAGCCCGTAGACAGCTGGATGAAGAAGTAGCCTGATAAGGGTCCGCTCTCGTTCTGCTTAGAGGGTACATCTGCCGCCGGGGAGCATCATGCCCCCGGCGGTTTTTCTTTTCCCGAACCTTATGCCGAGGAGGATCCACTACCGATGAACCTCCACGCACTCACGTTTGAGCAGATCCTGCGGGTCTGCGCCTCGCTGGAAGACCCCGGGGAGATCAAAACCATGATCCATGCCCTCGAGGTTCTCGAAAGGAACATTCGTTATCGGAGGCTGGATCTCTCCGGGATGCTCAACGGACTCGAGATTCGAGACAAGAGAGAAAAAAAGGAGCAACGCCAGGCCATCAAGAACTCCCTGCGGGTGGTCCGTCCGAAGGGCGAAGACGAGACGTGAGGACAGGGATCAGGGATCAGGGATCAGGCCCCGCAACCTATCCTCGTGCTCGTCGTCGTCGTCGTTTTGATCTTGGCTGTTAGTAGTTAGGTATTAGGTATTAGGTATTAGCTCCCCGCCCCCCCAAGGATGCCCGTGAATCAGTGGCGGTGGGGGGTGGGCTAATACCTAATACCTAATACCTGTCTTTACCCCCATTCGGTGCTCGCAAAGAATAACTGCGCGATCAGGCCGCCGATGATGGGAAGGATGAACGTGCTGCCCAGACGGATCAGGGTGAACTTCCAGCCGAGGATTCCCACCTCCATGGGCAACCGGTTGACCGCCCACAGAGACCAGGCTGTAAGATACGCAACCATCGTGCCCGCACTCGCTCCGGACCGCAACAGCCCGGCAGCTAGGGGCAAGCTCACGAAGGGCCCCCCAGGGGTCAGGCCGCCGGCCACCGAACCGATCAGGATACCCCGCAGGCCGGACTCCATGCCTACCCATCTGGCGATCGCTTCGTGCGGCAGAAGGACCTGAACCATCCCGGCCACGATGAAGGCAAAAAGCAGCAGGGGGAGGATTTCGACGAGCATGGAAAAGCCGGCTTTCACACCCTGGATGTGTTGTGCCTCTCCCCGGTAGTAGCCTACGAGGAGGAGCACAACGGCGAGTACGCCCAGTATGATCGTCGAAATCAACATGCCGGAACCCCTCCTTTTTTCGGCCATGACACACCCTCGGTCCTTTCTGACCCAGATCAAACGAAGATGGATATCCTGCAGGGAGGATGATCCCACGCGGAACCGGACACTACCACCACGGAACGCTTATTGGCAACCGCCCATTCCCGCACCCTTGACAGCTTTCGTCCCGCATGGCAACAAATTCAGTAGAGACAAGGAGGAGGGGAGACAGTGGAAGTGAAGATCTTGCTGGTAGATCCCTGAACGGAAAGAAACCTCATCGATGAAAGAGATTCGGATGAACCCGGAGCGATTTGCCAGCGAACTCAACCGTATCTATCGGGAGGTGGACCAACGGGTCCGACCACTCCTCGCGATCCACTCGGCACGGATCCAATGCCGTCGCGCCTGCCATCAATGCTGCGTCGACGATCTCTCTGTCTTCGGAATCGAAGCGGAGAATATTCGACGCCATCATTCCGACCTGCTCGTGGGCGGTGATCCTCATCCGGTAGGGGCCTGCGCCTTTCTCGATCAGGCGGGCGCCTGCCGGATCTACGAACACCGTCCCTACGTGTGCCGAACCCAGGGGCTGCCCCTGCGCTGGATCGAACAATACCCGGACGGCACCACTGTGGAGTTGCGAGACATCTGCCCCCTGAACGATCAGGGACAACCCGTTGAGACCCTGCCTGAGACGGAGTGCTGGGCCATCGGGCCCTTTGAAGAGGGCCTGGCACGGTTGCAGGCGAGGATCAATGGTGGGGCTCCGTACCGCGTGTCGTTGCGAAGCTTGTTTGAGCAAGGAGGGCGAAATACTCCGAAGAGTTGAAGGCGAATCCGGGGGGCGTGGAAGAGCTGCTCCCGATGCGCTGACTTTCGAACCGCGTGCAGAAAGGAAACACCATGGAAGAATGGCATCAGATGGGCGACAAGGTCAGGAGGTTCGTCAACCCGGCAACCTTTCCCGTGGCCGTCAGGTTCATCCGGGACGCCTCCGAGATTCCCCCCTCTGCCAGAAGGCCTCTCCAGAATCTACAAGTCCGAATGGCGCCGTGTCAGGGAGCCGCCATGGCCCGGCGCTACGGTTGGACCGTTGCCTTCGGCAAGGAGGACGTGGGGTGCGCGATCGCGGCCAACACCTACGGCTGGGAGAGGATCGAGGATGACGAGGGCGTGATCCGGTTCATGACACACATGAACTATGCGAGCGATGCGAGCGCGGCCCGTGAGGCGCTGGCCGCATTCCGGCAGCTGGAGTTCGGAGAAGACCTGGTCGTCGTCTACTCCCCCCTGGAGAGGACAAGGGTCGAACCGGATGTCATCCTGATCTACGTCAACCCGGCCCAACTCATGCGCCTGATACACGGCGGGACCTACCACAGTGGAAAACCGATCGAAAGCACCTTCTCCGGCAGGGCCGCCTCGTGCACGGAAGGCGTGATCGGGGCCTACCTGGACCGGGCGCTCAAGGTTGTCGTGCCCGGCAATGGGGACCGGGTCTGGGGCGGCTGCCAGGACCACGAAATGGTCATGGCCGTTCCGGCCGAAGGCCTGGCCGAGGTCGTCGAAGGGCTCGAGAAGACGCACGCCCAGGGGATACGGTATCCGATCCCCACGTACATGCGGTACAGCCCGGAGGTTGCCCTGTCGCTGCCCCTCTCCGAAATATTCGCAGAGGTCGATCTGTCCGGCATCGGGAAGAAGAAGTAGTAGAACTCAGGATCTCGGCTCGCGCTCCCGAAGGTTGAACGCGAGTTTCCACCGCTGCTGGTCCTCCCGTGATACGCACCAGAGTTCAAGCGTCCCCACCTCGGTCACCCTGCTCTGCAGCCAGACCGGAATGATCCGGCCCCCCTGGTCCGCCTCAGCAACAGGGAGGAGCGTCTCCATGGTGGTCACCTCATCGATCTCATCGTCCCAGTCCTCCACCATCTCTCCTGCATGGTCTTTCCTGCGGGTCGTGGAGGCGAGGAGACGAAACTCGGCCGGCTCACCGAGCACGAGGCCGAACTCTTTCTCTCGAATCGCGGCCTCGGTCCCTTCCTCCATGCCGAAAGGCACGACACACAGCGCCTTGAGCGGCGTGGGGACGCCCGGAACAGAGGGCATGGCACTCTCGATGCCGATGTAGTAGGCCCGGGCCGTACCTGCACGGATACGAATCCCCTGGCCCCGCCGGGCCAGGCCGTAGTAAGCAGCCCCCCGAGCCACCGCCAGGTCGAGATCCGCGGCGCGGAGCTCGCGGATGGCCTGTCCGTCCCCTGTCTTACCTTCCCATCTGCGGAGCGCTTCGAGCACCCGATCCCGAATCAGGGGAGACTTCATCACCCCTCCGTTGAAGAGAACGGCGGTAGGAGAGCCTCCGGGTTCCTCTGTCTCGGATCGGCGGGCCTGGCGCATCAAGAACCTGGCAAGGTGCCGGGTAATCGCAGGATCCGACTCGTAGGGAAGGCCCATTTCCCGCATACCGGCCCTGGCCCCTTCTTTGGGCAGCTCAGGGAATTCGCACAGGGGAAGGTAGCCGTCAAGCAGAACCGATTCGGCCTCCTTGCGGGTCAGCTCGGTACGGAGGGTGCCACCGATCAGGGAGGATCCC
>JAUWSZ010000604.1 GCA_030609865.1 bacterium
CGAGCCTGCACGTGACCGATCCATATCAGTATATCCGAGGACTCTCTGTCTCGACAAGACAGAGTAGGAATCTTCTTCGCGTCAGGGCCTACCTACGGAGTCTCGTGTCATCTTCCCCGGGGTTCTTGGCAGAGTTTTCAAAAGGGGGTGATGCCTCGAGGAGAAAGGGGAAGGCATGCGGCTGTGATGCAAATGACAGACACGATGTCAGTCCCGCCGCAATGCCCTCCTGATAGACTAATTCTCAATCTCTATCTTCCCACGGTTGCAGAGATTGGGTTCTCGTTAACGACTCTCTTTTAGTCGCTCTTTTGATGTAGGCAAAGACCTAGCCGATTCTCCCGACGGTCCTGCTGCAATGCATCGGAAGCAGGGCCTCCTCCTGTCTCTCCCTGCCCCGGAACAGATATAACCTATTGGTTCTTTAGGGGATTCTTGTTTCTCACCGAGGAGGTCACGACGGAGAATTTCGAGTCCGGCGAGCCACTCGATTCACCGTATTCTCGTAGTCAGCAGCGGAGCACTTCTGTGACTTCAGTCACACAGTCGCCTGCGCAGCTGCCAGAGGAAATCACGACGATCACGGAGCCCACATTAGCAAACCGATCTTCCGTGGTTCGAGGTGCTCGGCAGAGGGCTATCTGGAGTAGATCACGGCGAGGATGAGGGCCTTCTCGTTCCCCTTGCACTGGACGAGGTGCGGGATGCTGGAGTCATAATAGATGGCGTCGCCCGGCTGCAGTATGTCGCTGTGCTCACCAAGGGTGACTTCCATCTCCCCTTCCAGGACGAACAGAAATTCCTCCCCATCGTGCGAGGCGGGCTTCGGGCTCGCCAGGGTCGCCGGTTCGAGGGTGACCAGGAACGGCTCCATGTGCCGGTCTTTCATGTCGTGGCCGAGGGACTCGTAAGAGTAGCCGTACTGGATCCCCCGCTTGGAGGCGAATCGGCTGACCGGTCTTCTCTCCTCTTTTCGCACGATGGTAAAGGGCCTGTCCGGATGTTGATCGAAAAAGTGGCCGGGCCTCAAGTCCAGAGCCTGCGTGAGGCGGATCAAGGTCCCCAAGGGAGGCGAGATGAGATGGTTCTCGATCTGAGACAATACCGCAGTCGAGAGGCCGGTTCGCTCCGCCATGTCCTTCAGGGTGAGGGCGTTGTCCTCTCGAAAGCGTTTGATCTTCTCACCGATCTGGAGGTACTGCTCTTGCTCGTTCTTTTCCATCAATCCCTCAACATGCTCTGATCATAAAGGTCTTGCCTGTTGTCTTCCCTACCCGGGGTTGACTGCCGAAGTTTTCGAGCCCTTCTGTTTGAGTTCCTGGGCGTACCGAATTCCCGCTTCCAGGGCGGCCAGATTCAGGGGAAGGAACTTCTCCCTTGCCTTTGGGGAGATCATCTCCTCGAGGGCACGGGGAAACGACTCCTTGCGGAGGACTTGGGTCCATTCGACGAAACAGCCCAGGATGACGAGGCTTGCCACCTGCGCGCTCCCCACCTTCTGGGCAAGGTCGTTTGCCGGCACGGGAACCACCTGGATGTCGTTTCGCGAGACCGCTTCTTCCGGAATCAGGGAGCTGTTGTAGAACAGGAATCCGTCCTTTCGAATCGATGGAAGAAACCGAAGCAGGGAGGCCTCGTTCATGATGATGCCCGTGAGGGGGGAATCGGTAATCGGAGAACCCACCTCTTCCGATGACACGATCACGTTGCAGTTGGCCGTCCCGCCCCTCATCTCCACGCCGTAAGCCGGCATGAAGGTGACGTGAAAGCCCTCGTCCATCCCCGCCTCTGCGAGCAGGTTTCCGATGAAGAGCACGCCCTGTCCACCGACTCCAGCAATCACCACATCGTGATACATCCCAGAAGCTCCTTCCTACAACTCGACCCTCCTCTCCATGTTCGTTTGACGCCTCCCCCGATGCTCAAGGGATTCCCGCCTTCGCGGGAATGACGGCTTCTTGTGGAGAGGAAAGGAGGTACTTTGACCTTTTCCCTTTTCCCTTTTACCTTTTACCTCTTATAAGTGATCCGCTATCTCCCGCTCTTTGTAGACGCCCAGGGGAAAATAGGGGATCATCTCTTCTTCGACCCGCTTGCACGCATCCTTCGGGCTCATCTTCCAGTCCGTGGGACAGGCGGACAAGACCTCGACGAAGCTGAACCCCATGCCCTCCTTCTGCATGCGGAAGGCCTCCCGGATGCTTCGCTTCGCCTTCATCAAGTTCGCCGGCTTGTCCACAGCCACCCTGGCAACATAGGCAGACCCTTCCAGCGTGGCCAGCATCTCCGCCATCCGGATCGGGTACCCATCCTGCTGGAAATCCCTCCCGTACGGAGACGTCGTTGTCACCTGGCCCAGCAGGGTCGTGGGGGCCATCTGTCCCCCTGTCATCCCGTAAGTGGTATTGTTCACGAAGATGATCGTAATGTTCTCCCCGCGGTTGGCCGTGTGGATGATCTCCGCCGTCCCGATCGCGGCCAGATCCCCGTCTCCCTGAATCGAGAACACGATCTTGTCCGGATGGACCCGCTTGACGCCCGTGGCCACAGCAGGTGCCCTCCCGTGAGGTGCCTCGACGACATCCACGTCGAAATAGTTGTACAAAAAGACGCTGCAGCCCACAGAGGCCACACCGATGCAGATGTCCTGCAATTCGTAATGGTCGATCGCCTCCGCCACGAGGCGATGAATCAGCCCGTGGTGGCACCCTGGACAAAAATGAGAGGGCGTATCCTTCAAGCTCTTGGGGTGATCAAACACGAGTTTCATAGCTGTTTCCTCGCTCCATGTCCGTGCGTTCCGGGGAAGACCCGTACACGGACTTGATCTTCTCGAGTATCTCGTTGGGTTTCGGCAGGGATCCGGCTCCGCAAGGTCTGCCGTGGAAGGAGACCTCGACACCCGGCCCGACGGCGAGACGAACGTCCTCGAGCATCTGGCCTGCATTGAGTTCCACGACCAGGTACTTCTTCGTCCTCTCCGACGTGCTGCGCAGGACCTCTTCCGGAAAGGGGTACAGGCTGATCGGTC
>JAUWSZ010000105.1 GCA_030609865.1 bacterium
CCTAGGACAAATAAAAGGTTAAACATTCTTTCCTGGTATCAATCTATGCGACCAAGATTGATGGATTCGTTCGGCTCCGCCCAGTATGGTTCGAGGACGAGGACGTGTTGCGGGGCCTGACCCCTGATCCCTGACCCCTGACCCCTGCTTTGTCCTTTCCCCTCCTGTTGCAGCACCCTTGACTGTCGTTAGACAATCCAATTAGATAGTTATCTGCTTCTAAACCGACGGATCGAGGGAACTCACCATGCGGATGGGCATCGATATCGGCTCCTGCTACATCAAGGCCGTGGCTCTGGACCCCTCAGGGAGGATGGTCGACGATCACTTCAGTCCGCACAACGGGCAACCCCTCGAGGCGATTCGTCGCTTCCAGCAGCAGTTTCAACAAGACGTGACCGCCGTGGGTGTCACGGGATCCCTTTCGAGTCTCCTTTCCCGGGGCGGGAACCATCGCATCGATGATGTCCAATCGATGATACGGGGCAGCTCGCATCTGGACGGTAGCTGCCGCAACATCCTGCACCTAGGCGCGAGCGGCATCTCCCTGATGAAGGTCAGTAAGGATGGCGAACTCCTGGATTTCCGGACCAATTCCGTTTGTGCGGCAGGAACGGGCTCCTTCCTCGACCAGCAGGCCGGGAGGATGGAAATCGGCATCTCCGAGTGTTCCCGTTTCAAGGGCGTCGATGATCCCCCGTCCGTCGCCGCCCGGTGTGCCGTCTTCGCCAAGTCGGACCTGATTCACCGGCAGCAGGAAGGCTACACGATACCGCAGCTCTGGTGCGGCCTGTGTCGGGGACTCTCTTTCACCATCGCGAATACCCTCCTGCTGGGCGAGCCCCTCCGGGGAAAGACCGGGGTCATCGGAGGCGTGGCCCTGAACAGCGAGGTGGTCCGATGGCTGAAGCAGGTGATCGGACAAGACCTGTTCGTGATCGAGCAGCCGCACCTCGTAGCCGCGATCGGCGCTGCCCTTCTCGCCCAGGACGGTCACGCGTCGGACTGGGCCGCTGCCCCCGCAGGCACGGTCGCCCTGGAACCGAGGCCCGCTTCTCACGTTCGCCCTCCCCTGCTCCTCGAGCGCTCCATCTTTCCGGAGGAAGAGATCTTTCGTGAGTACGTGGACGAAGACGAGAACGAAGTACGCATCTTGGAACCCCTCGGGGGCAGATACGCCGTGAGCCTCGGGGTGGACATCGGCTCCACGTCCACCAAGATCGCGATACTCAACGAGGACGACAGGGTCCTTCTGGACATCTACAGGAGGACATCGGGCGATCCGATCGGTGCAATGAGGAAGCTCGTCAAGAGGGCCGATGATCTCCTGCACGAATCGGGCGCCGACTTTGCATTCACGGCCTGCGGGACCACGGGCTCGGGCCGAAAACTCGTCGGTCAGATCATCGGCGCAGACAAGATCGTCAACGAAATCACGGCACACGCTCGCGGGGCAAGGCTTCTGTTCGGAGAAGAGATCGAAACGATCTTCGAGATCGGAGGACAGGATGCCAAGTACGTCCACATGCGCGACGGGCGGGTTGACCATGTGAACATGAATGATGTCTGTGCAGCCGGGACCGGCTCTTTCGTGGAGGAACAGGCCAACAAGCTCGGGTTCAGGGTCGACGAAATCGGAGACCGCGTCCTCGGGATTGCTCCCCCCTTTACCTCGGAGCGGTGCACGGTCTTCATGGAACGGGACGTGGAGAAGCTTCTGCGAGAGGGCTTCTCCCGGGAGGATGCGATGGCGGCCGTCCTCTACTCCGTCTGCTTCAACTACCTGACCAAGGTCGTGGGCAACCGGCCTGTCACGGGGAAGAAGATCCTGTTTCTGGGAGCCACGGCAAGGAACAAGGGGCTTGTGGCCGCCTTCGAAATCATCCTGGCGAGAGAGATCGTCACATCTCACTTCTGCCATGTCACCGGGGCCATCGGCGCGGCCAGACTGGCCAGAGAAGAGACAACCGCGTCGGGCAAAGGTTCCTCTTTCCTGGGCTTGGACCTCTACAAGCGAGAGGTACAGGTCTATTACGATGAATGCGGACTCTGCCAGAACCGCTGCAAGATCACACATGCGAAGATCGAGGGAATGGAAAGTGCGCCCTCCTGGGGGTACATGTGCGGGAGGGAGCCCGAGGATACGAAGAAGAAGCCGAACAACCTGATCGAGCCCTTTGAGGTCCGCAAGAACCTGTTCATGACGGCCGGGACATCGGAGGCAGCGAAAGGGGGAGAGCTCAGCATAACGATGCCGAGGGCCCTGGGCACTTACGCTCACTTGCCCCTGTGGCGCACCTTCTTTGGGGAGTTGGGCGTTCCGGTGCGCATCACGCCCCAGACGAACAGAGAAATCACAGAGGCCGGCATATCGAATTCCCCAGCCGAGTTCTGTTTTCCCGTCAAGGTATTTCTAGGTCATCTGTCGCAGGCGGTCCGTTCGGAAGGACACCTGTTCATCCCGCACCTGATCGCGGGGGAGAAGACCCGGGTCACCATCAAGTCTGTCTATTGTCCGTACGTGCAAGCCGCTCCGTCGATCGCCCGGTCCTCTGAAATCCTTTCCGAGGCGTTGCGGGACAGGCTCCTGAGCCCCGTGATCGATTTCGCGATGCCTGATGCGATCAACGTCAAGGCACTTCATGAGACGCTGAAACCCTTTGGGTTCAGAAGGAACCGGGTTGCCAAGGCATGGAAGGCAGGCCTCCTGGCCCTCGAGGGCTACCGGGGAAAGTGCAAACAAGAGGGTTCGAGGATTCTCGAAGAAGTCGAGCAGACAGGCGAGAAGGCCGTCGTCGTCGTGGGCAGGTACTACAACGTGTACGACGGAGGGGTCAACCTCGAGATTCCGAGGAAGGTCTCCGAGCTGGGCTACCGGGTCATCCCGTACGAGTTCCTTTCCTTCAGCGAGGAGAATCTGGACCCCTTCTTCCGGAACATGTTCTGGTACTACGGACAGCGCATCCTGAACGCGGCCCAGTTCGTGAGAGAACGAAAGAACCTCTTTCTCCTGTATCTGACGAATTTCTCGTGTGGCCCTGATTCCTTCCTCCTTACCTATGTAGACGAGATCATGGGCAACAAGCCTTCGCTCACCCTCGAGCTGGACGAGCACAGCGCCGACACTGGGTATGGAACCCGACTCGAGGCATTTGCAGACCTGATGGCAGAGTACGAGGAGGCCCCGAAAAAGAAAAGCCTCCTCTATGTCAAAAACTCCCCCAGGGACCTTCACGAGAAGCGTGTCCTGCTCGTTCCGATGCACACCGGAGTGGCCCCGATGTTTGCAGCCGCCTTCGAGAAGCACGGGTACGAAACCCTGATGCTCCCGGAGATCACCCCGGAGCAGTTCGAACTCGGCCGGAAACACACCCGGGGAAGCGAATGCCTGCCCGCGCACATCACGACCGGGAGCATTCTCCACGCCATGGAGGAATACAACCTCCGGCCGGACGAGGTGGCTCTCTTCATGCCGACCAGCGACGGCCCGTGCAGGTTCGGGCAGTATGCGTTGCTCCATCGGATCGTCCTCAACAAACTGGGATACGAAGACCTGACGATCATCTCCCCCTCTGCACAGAACGCCTACATGGGCCTGGAAAACGATCTGAGGAAGGATCTGTGGAAGGCCATCCTCGTGGGCGACCTGCTCCTGAAGTTCTACTGCCGAATCACCCCCTTCGAGAAGAAGGCGGGGGAGACCCGGAGGGAATTCGAATCCATTCTCCGGGATTCCGCCCGTTCCTTCCGGGAAGGGGCGACCTTCACGCACGTACTTCAGGACGCTGCAGCTCGCTTCTCTCGGATTGAAAGGGAAAACGTATCGAAGCCGCTCGTCGGGATCGTGGGAGAGATCTTCGTGCGCTGCAACCCCTTCTCCTGCGACCGGGTTGTGGAATGGATCCTCGAGGCCGGGGCAGAGCCCTGGCTCGCACCGATGAGCGAGTGGCTCCTGTTCACATCGTTCATCCATCGTTACGAGGCGAGGAAGACGAAGAACGTGGGGGAGATGATACGATCTTTCCTGGGGAACGGCTTCCTCTCCAAGCTGGAACACCAGGCTCAGGAGGCGGCCGGGGAACTCCTCGAGGCGCGCTGCGAACCGCCGACGGCGGACATAGTCGAGGTGGGCGAGAAGTATTTCCCGCTCGAGTTCAATTCCGAGGCGATCCTCTCCGCCGGAAGGGCCTCCCTGTTCATCGACAGGGACGGTGCCGACATGATCGTAAACGTGTCGCCATTCACGTGCATGCCGGGAACGATCACGGGCGCGATCTTCCGTCAGATGAGCAGCCAGAAGGGGATCCCAATCGTAAATATGTACTACGACGGCACAGTGGGCGTTAACGAAAAGATCATGACCTTCCTCAAAAACCTGAAACATACGACACCTTGACACTCCATAACACGTCCCCTATGCTGCAAAAGTCGAAAGACCGCTTTTCTCGCCTCGCTGCGAATGCACAAACCACGTTGGAACCCTGTCACGAAAGGTGAAACCCCATGATTCATGCGAAAAGAGCACTCGTCTTCCTCCTCCTGGCCACCCTTGTGGTCGGGTGTGCCCAGACGAAGGCCGGCAACAAGATGAGACCGGACATCCCGGAATCCACGGCGGAACTGCAGGAAATCAACCTGAACATGCTGCATGCGATGATCCGGAACCTCGAAACAGAGATCGCCGCGATCAAGCTGATCCCGGCGACTCAGTATCCCTTGTACAACAAGCTTCGCGACACGGACCTCGCGGGGATGGAGGCCCGAAAGGAGATGATGACCATCCTGGTGGAGCACTGCCGGTTCTCCAGAGATTTGCTTCTAGAGGCGGACGAACACCCGGAGCAGAAGAACAAGATCTTCAAGGAATGGGAAAAGCACAAGGGGGAAATGCGCGTCCTCCTCGATGCGGCGGACAAGAAAGTGAACGGCCTGGAACGCAAGAGACTGAGGCTCGAGTTCGGTCTCGTAGAGGCCACCCTGGAGCACAAGTTAGGAGAAAGCCATGCCCCGAAATCCGAGTAAGGCCTTCTTCCGGATGAGGTACACGCTCTTCCCGATCCTGCTGATCCTCGCCGTCACGTCTTCCGCTTACGGGAAGAAGATGGACATCGTCAAGTTCACCAGCGAGACATACCCCCGGAACAAGGATGTCAGCAGCGTGGAGATCCTGGAGAAGGCCCCGGATCGTCCCTTCATCAAGCTCGCACAGCTCACGATGGGGAACAGCAAGAAGTCCGGCGCAACCCTGCAAGTGAAGATCAGGGAACAGGCGGCGAAGATGGGCGCGGACGCCGTCGTGTTCGGAGACCCGGTCATATCCTTCACCGGGGGCACGCAGTATGCCCCCGTGATCCGGCCCTGGGGGTACTACTCCCCCTACTACGGCGGGTATCACGGCGGGGCCTACATGACGGCGAGGCCGATCCCCTACAAGGTGAGGAGAAATACGCTCTCCGGGGTGGCCATCCGCTACACCGACGGTTAGGACATACGCCTTTCCGGCATCTCGCCCGGCTTGATTGCCTCGTGGGCGAAAAAAAGGGGACGCAGCTCTTTTTTCGTTTCAAACGAAAAAGAGCGCTGCGCCCCTTTTTTCGTCCTGAATCCCCCGGAAAGGGATACTTCCTTGCCGGTTTCCTTTACTCTTAGTGAGGTCACTTTCTCGAGCCTCGCCCAAGGAAGCGAAAAAACCATAAGGGAGAGCACAAATGTCAGCGAGCAAGAACCTTCCTGCTCAGGCATACGAGGGCATCGTTTCCGAAACCTACAACGGCGTGGAAATGCGAAACTACGAAGATCGGCCGGACAACTTGGTGGAGATGCTGGAGGGCTCTGTCGCGCGGTTCGGCGATCGCGAGGCGGTGGTCGACGGCCCTATCCGGCTGACCTACAGGGAGTACGACCGACTGTGCAACAACCTGGCCGCATCCTTGAAGAAGCTCGGAGTGAACAAGGGCGACCGAGTGGCGATCCTGATGCCCAACTCGTGGGAATACGCTGTTTCCTTCTTCGGTATAACCCGCCTCGGGGGAATCGCGGTCCTGCTGAACTGGCGCTGCGCGGGCCCGGAGCTGGAGTACATGATCAACGACTCCGGAGCGGCCTGCCTGTTGATGCACTCCGAGTACTGGGCAACCATCGAGGGCGTCAAGGAGAATCTGGAGAGCGTGAAGACAATCTATGTCCAGGGGGCCCAACCCCCGGACGGGACCCTCGCGTTCAATGATCTCATCGAGAAAGATGCCTCGGAAAAGGTGGCCAGCGACCCGCCCGTCACCCAGGAGGACCCGGCGACCATCCTCTACACCTCCGGCACCACGGGCTTGCCAAAGGGGGCCCTGGTGCTTCATCGCAACTGCATGGCTAACGCCCTGAACGCGAAGAACCTCGCCGAGGGGGACGAGCACGACAGGACCCTGATCATCGCCCCCATGTTTCACGCCACCGGCATCCATTCCCAGTTGACCGCCTTCCTGAACATAGGGGGGTGCTCGGTGATCCACCAGACCTTCGACCCGATCGACACGTTGAGGACGATCCAGGACGAAAAGATCAGCTTCGGCGCCGGCGTGGCCGCCATGTTCTGGGTCATCCTGAACATGGCCCCCTGGAAGGACTATGACCTGAGCTCGCTCCGCCACTTCGTCTTCGGCGGCTCCCCGGTGCCGGTCGAGCTGTTCAACCAGATGATCGAGAACTTCCCGCACGTGCGGTTCGGGAACGTCTTCGGCCTGACCGAGGCGACGTCGATCGTCACCTTCAACACCCTTGACAACATCCTCCGGGTACCGGATTCGGTAGGCCCGGCCGTGCCGATCGTCGACGTCAAGATCGTCGACCCGACCACGAACGAGGAGGTCCCTGCCGGAAAGGTCGGCGAGATCCTCGTGAAAGGCCCCACCGTTGTGAAAGGGTACTGGAACAAGCCCGAGGCAAACGCCCAGACCTTTGTGGACGGTTGGCTCCACACGGGTGACCTGGGGACCATGGATGAGGATCGGTATGTATACGTTGTGGACCGCATCAAGGACATGATCGTCTCAGGGGGGGAGAACATCTACTGCATCGAGGTGGAGAACGCGATCATGCAGCATCCTGCCGTAATGGAGGTGGGCGTCGTAGGCGTCCCCGACCCGATCATGCAGGAAGCGGTTAAGGCGGTCGTGTTCCTGAAGCCAGGGGCAACCGCAACCGAGGAAGAGATCATCGATCACTGCAAGAAGCTGATCGCGAGCTACAAGAAGCCGAAACACGTGGTCATCACCGATGCCATGCTCCCGAAGAACCCGGGAGG
>JAUWSZ010000207.1 GCA_030609865.1 bacterium
AGACCGTCATGACCAGCCCGGAGAGGGGCCCGATGGCTTCCGTGAGGCGTTTCAAGTAGGATCATAAGGATGCCGATAGCGTGAGAAGAAGGAGCACCAGTCGTGAAGGAATCCGGCGCTTCACCGATGACCACCATCCTGAAGGTATTCTGCCTTGGTCTCGTGATCGGGGTGCTCGCAGGGTTGATTGCCGGACTCATCGAGATCAGGGACCATCGGTACTTCGAGCAAGGGTTGACGAACCTGGCGGTCTTGACCCTGAGCCAGGCGGTGAACGGGGCCGTCAGGGATGTCCTGGTCACACTCGGTCTTCTGGCGGGTGTGATCACCGTCCTTTATGGGCTCACACGATCCTGGGCGAAGGTGGCTGTCTACTGCCTCGCGATTACAGGCACACTCGCTATTGTCGTGCTGGCCACGAATGCAATTGTGTACCATGTGATGTTCGAGCACTCAGCCAAGCTCCTCCAGAATTTCCAGCACAACATAGGTCCCGAACAAGCTGCCCAGCTGTTGGAACCGGTTCGGGGCACCTTCCTCGGGGTCTATTCGATTCCCCTCTCTTCCCTTTCCGAACACTGGGGCAAGCTCCTCCTCTTCGGTCTGTTCATTCTGGTGTTGGGGATGGGGTTCGGCTGGATCGTCATCAAGGTCCTGCAACGCGTGCGACCCGGCCTCCTTGCCCCTGGTGAGTTGCCCGGATGGACGAAACATCGGATCGTGCGTGCGTTTGCGCGTATGGGCTCATGGAAGGCAGCCGCGATCGCTTTCCTGGTGCTCTTGGCCGGCAATGGGGGGGCTACCTGGACGCTCCACGGCCGGCACGAAAACCTCCGGGACCGGCCGAACGTCATTCTGATCTCCGTGGACACGCTGAGGGCGGATCACTTGGGATGCTACGGTTACGGGCGAGAGACCTCCCCGGTGATCGACGGGCTTGCGCAAAGAGGGGTCTTGTTCGAAGAGGTCGTCGCTGCTTCCCCCTGGACCCTGCCGTCCCATGTGTCGATGGTGACCTCTCTCTATCCGGCCACGCACGGGTGTTCTCTCGTGGGGGGCGCGAAGTTGCAGAGAAGGATCACGACCCTGGCCGAAATCCTGAGGGACAGGGGATACCGGACGCGTGCCATCACGACGATCCTCTACCTGACCCAGATCTACGGGTTCGACCAGGGCTTCGAGAGTCTCCTTGCTCTCGGGAACCGGACCCCTGCGGGGCGGGTGACCGATGAGGCGATCGAATGGTTGAGCGATCATCGGGATGAGAGATTCTTCTTGTTCCTTCACTACTATGATCCCCACACGGACTACACCCCGCCGCCCGGGTACGTGGAGCGGTTCGATCCGGACTACACGGGCCCGATCAACGGAACGGTTCCCAATCTTCTCGAACACCAGGAACAGATGACCCAAGAGGATCTCGCACACCTTGTTTCCCTGTACGACGGCGAGATCGCATACGTGGACCACGAACTGGGGCGACTCTTCGGTGAAATCCGGAAGATGGGGTTGTCCGAGGATTCGGTGATTGTGTTCACGTCCGATCACGGGGAAGAGTTTCGAGAACACGGCTCCTTCGGCCACGGGTTCACGCTCTACGATGAGCAGCTTCTCGTTCCTCTGCTGATCGTCTGGCCCGGAAGACTGCGAGAAGGTCATCGTGTCAACGAGACTGTGCAGCTCATCGATATTGTGCCGACCATCATAGACCTGCTCGGCCTGCAGGGTCCCGGCGGGAAATTCGAAGGGGTAACCCTGTTGCAGCACTGCACCGGATCCGAGCCTGTGAGCGCACCGCCTCGCGACGCCTTCAGCCAGACCCAGCTCGGAGAGAAGGAACTGTACTCGGACCGCATTCAGGGTGCCAAGGCGATCTTTGACGCGACCTCCGATGACTGGGAACTCTACAATCTGGTCAGCGATCCCGGTGAAACCGAGAATTTGGCCGCCAAGGACGCGGAACGGCTCTCTGCATTTTCGAGCAGACTGGATCCGTACATCGAACATGCAAGGAGGGTGCGAGAGCAGGGTCAAGGGGAAGCGGACAAGGTCGAACTCGACGAGCATTCGGTCGAAACACTGAAGTCACTCGGCTACATCCAGTAGTACACCAGGACCTTCGCGCTTCCTTGACGTACAATTCTGCGCTTCGTTATACTCGCTGGCATGCAAAGCATCCTTCGCGTTCTTCTTTCCCTGGTCTGCTTCCTTTCGGCCATCTTCAGCCAAGAGATCGTTTTCCGGCTGGGCTCCCGCCTGACCATGTGGGGCTCATCGGAAGAGACTCGGATCGCTGTGAAAGCGCTGCTCCAGTATGCCTCCGGGCCTGTGGCGGCTGTCCTCACTCTCGTCGGCGTGGCGATTCTGGTGAGCCCCTGGGTGATATCATGGGTCCTGAGGAAGCGGGTCTTTTCCCCAGCGGCCTCCGATTCGGACAGGGGCTTTCTGCTCGTCCTGTTCCTGGCCTGTATGGCGGCGGGCCTCGCCGTCAATGGCCTTGTCTTCGACGACTACAGAATTACGCCCGATGAAAACACATTCCTGAACCAGGGCAGGTTCTTCGCTCGAGGAGACCTTTACGGGGAGGCGCCCCCGGTCCCTGAATCGTTCGAAGAACCCTATCTCACCCATGAAGACGGGAGGCTCTTCTCCATCTACCAGCCAGGATGGTCCGTCCTGTTGGCGTCGGGAATCGCCCTCGGGGCCCAACGTGCCATCCCGCCGCTAACGGCCGCCTTTTCTCTTCTCGCCATCTTCTTCCTCGGGAAGAAGCTCTTTGGGAGGCGTGTGGCCAGGGCGGCTGCCCTGATCATGCTCTTCTCCCCCTATTTCCTGTTTCATGCGGGGACCTACTACTCCCACATCGCGGGGCTTCTGTGGACCAGCCTCTTCGCCCTGTGTTTCGTGACGGCAAGAGAGGAGAGAAGGGAACCCTTCTACCTGCTGGCCGGTATATGCATTGCTGCAGGGTTCTTGACCCGCTATTTCGACCTTGTCTTCGGGTTCCCCTTCGGCATGCTGCTTCTCTGGGATCTCCTGCGTCGGAGGGACGGGGCGCTGAAGAACATGCTCTTCTTCGTCTCCCCCATTCTTGTTGCGGGCTGCCTTGCCATCGGGTATCAGTGGATCCTGACCGGGGATCCATTCCTGTCCGTTTATGCAGTCGCCATAGGGAAGTCGAGGTACATATACATCCTTTCAGAACTCGAAGACCCTTTGCGCGTTTACGGGTTCAGCTCTGTCTACTCTCCCTATCAGGGGGTGCTGAGGATGGTGATGCGGTGCTGGAGCCTGAACTTATGGGTCTTCCCCCTGGCACTCCTGTTCCTCGTCCCGGCCCTCGGCCGGCTCGGCAAGTGGGGGATCCTGATCCTGCTGGGATGCCTCGCCCTGTCTCTGGGATACGTACCCTATTTCCCACCCGGCGGACTGGAATACGGTCCCCGATACTATTTCCCTATGTTCGGGTGCCTGGCCCTGGTCATTGCAAGGGGAGCGGAAGGAGCCTTCCTTTTCATCAAGAGGAGGTGGGGTGAGGGGCGAATCTTTCGCGGTCTTGCCTACTGGTTGTTCTTGTGCATGATCGTCAACCTCTGCTTCTGTCTGACCATAGCCGCCGGTGTGAGGCTCGTTGTACGGGGAGCCACGGACCTCAGCCGGGTTCTGGCGGAGCAGGATGTGCGAGAAGGAGTCGTTCTCCTTACCGTTCGTCCGGACTTCTTTGCGCCTGGAAACATCGATGAGACACACCCGCAGGAATGCAAGGATATGCCCTACTACATGATCAGCAATCAAGGAGACTACCGACAGCCGCTGCTCTTTGCCCTCTCCCTGGGCGAGGAAGAAAACCGGCGCCTCATGGAGCATTTCCCGGAACGCAAGTTTTACGTATATCGGGCAGATCCTTTTGCCGCCGCACTTGGTCTCGGTTCCGGGGAGTTGGAAGAACTCTCCCCCGGGGATCGCTTGGATCAAGGTGTTAAGGTGTTAGTGATCCCCCACCCCTGAGAGAACTGGTTGTGGAGAAAACCCTCATCGGCGGCAAGGCTATGCACATTCTCGGCATCTCCTGTTTCTACCACGACAGCGCCGCCTGCATCGTCCGGGATGGCAACATACTGGCCGCGGCGCAGGAAGAGAGATTCACGCGGAAGAAGCACGACCCGAGATTCCCCAAACATGCGATCGCATACTGCCTCGAGGAGGCGGGCATCTCGATTCGCGACGTGGCCTACCTCGTCTACTACGACAAGCCGTTCCTCACCTTCGAGCGCCTCCTGATGAGCTACCTGACCGTCGCGCCCCGGGGCCTTCGGTCCTGGCTGGAAGCGATGCCTTCATGGCTCGGGCAAAAACTGTACATGCCCAGGGTGGTCCAGGACGAGACCGGATACGAAGGTCCGGTACTGTTTACGGAACATCATGAGGCGCATGCAGCATCCGCCTTTTACCCTTCCCCTTTCGAAGAGGCGGCCATTCTGACGGTGGATGGTGTGGGAGAATGGGCGACGGCAAGTTATGGGTTCGGTGAGGGCGCAGAGATTACCCTCATGAAGGAACTCCACTTTCCTGATTCACTGGGCCTCCTCTACTCTGCCTTCACCTACTTCACCGGCTTCAAGGTCAACTCGGGCGAGTACAAGCTCATGGGGCTGGCCCCTTACGGCACCCCCCGGTACAAGGATCTCATCCTGTCCGAGCTCGTGGACCTGAAGGAGGACGGTTCAATTCGCTTGAACCTCTCCTACTTCGACTTTCTCGGCGGCCTGCGCATGACGAACAGGCGCTTTGCCCGGCTGTTCGACGGCCCTCGCCGGAAGCCGGAGACAGAGATCACGCAGAGGGAAATGGACGTGGCCGCCAGCATTCAGGCTGTCACGGAAGAGGCCCTTCTGCGGATGGCCCATCACGTGCACAAGGAAACGGGCCGGGAAGACCTCTGCCTGGCCGGGGGGGTGGCGCTGAACTGCGTGGCCAACGGAAGGATCCTGAGGGAAGCCCCTTTCCGAAACATCTGGATACAGCCGGCCGCAGGCGACGCCGGAGGGGCGCTGGGGGCCGCCTTGTCCGTCTGGCATCGCTATTTGGGTAATGGGCGGGAAGCCCCCGCAGGGGATGACGGGCAGAAGGGGTCTTTCCTCGGCCCGTCCTTCTCGAACGAAGAGGTGAAGCAGTACCTGAAGAGCAAAGGCTATCCCTACCGGGAACTCGATGCCGGGCAGAGGGCCAGGCGAATCGCCGAGCACATCGCGGAAGGCAGGATCGTCGGATACATGGCCGGACCCATGGAGTTCGGGCCCAGGGCCCTCGGGGCGAGAAGCATCTTGGGGGATCCGCGACGGGAAGAGACCCAGAGCGTGATGAACCTGAAGATAAAGTACCGCGAATCCTTCCGGCCCTTTGCACCTTCGGTGCTCGAGGAAAAGGCCTCGGAATACTTCGAGACGGACCGGGCGAGCCCCTACATGCTTCTTGTTGCGGGGCTAAGGGAAGAACGGCGACTGCCGCAACCGTCGGGTGAAGGGATGTCCATGCTGGAGCGCCTCAAGGCGAAAAGAAGCGACCTGCCCGCCATCACGCATCTGGATTATTCAGCGCGACTCCAGACGGTCAGCCGGGAGAAGAAGCCTGACTACCATGCCGTCATCGCAGAATTCGAGCGGTTGACCGGTTGTGCTGTGATCGTAAACACGAGTTTCAACGTGCGGGGCG
>JAUWSZ010000664.1 GCA_030609865.1 bacterium
ATCGTGTCATGCTTCCAGTTTCGCATGTAGCCGGTCAGTCCGTACTCCTTCCTCGAGGCGGATTCGTAGATCGGACTCAATGGAGCCAAGATGAAAGGGAAAAGGGACCATGTGAGAACGCCTTCTTCCTGAGGAGATTCTACGTTCCTTATGAATTCGATTGTCTGCCGAGCCGTCTCATCCGTTTCTCCGGGAAACCCGAAGATGAAGGAGACCGCACAGTCGATGCCCGCAGCAAGAAGCCTTCGAATCGCCTCAGCGTACAGATCCGGGTCAGAGCGCTTGTTCATGTTGCGCAGTACCCTCGCGTCTGCAGATTCGAGACCCAGTCGAACCTCCATGCAGCCGGCCCGACGAAGCAAGGGAAGGTAGGCATTCTTCAGCGTGCCGGCCCGAAAGAAACTCATCCAGCGCAGGTCAAGGCCTTCATCCACGAAACGCTGGGAGACCGCATTCAGGTCGTCGCTGCCCAGTCGGAAATTGTCGTCCACGAACCGCACGTAACGGACGCCACGGCTCGCCACATCCCTCATTTCGGCCACGAGTTGATCGATCGGTTTTACAAAGGTGTGCCTCCGGTCTTTTACGAAATTGCAGAAGGCACACCGGTAAGGGCAGCCGTTGCTCGCCTGCATCGTTACGGATCCGGTCCGGAAGATGTCTTCCGGAAGGGACATCCAATCGACCTCAAGCTGGAGCGATCCGGAAAGATCGTCCACCCGTCTCGAAAACGAATAGGACTGACCGTCAAAGGTCGCCGTGTTGGGCAGATCATCGAAGGGTCGACCCTGCTTGATTCTGTCGAGCGCCTCACACAGGATCTCCTCCCCTCGCTGGCTGACGACATAGAGATCCGCAGAAGGCTCCTGATCGACATCAAGAAACAGGAAGTCATTCTTTGCGCATTCGGTGTCGTAGTCAGGTTCGTCCCTTCTCTCGAGAAGAAGGTAAGAGGAGCACACGAGCGGTCCGCCCACGATGATGGGGGTCTCCGTCGCCAAGGCACGGATCTCCGCCGTAAAGTCGCGGAGCCGCCCCTTGCCCAAAATAAACGTCGTAGAGACGAGAAGGGCTCGTGGTTGCTCCTCGAGGAGACGTAAGAAGGACTCTCTCTCTTCAGAGAAGCTATTGATCAATGCAACATCGTATCCCCTCTTTTCAAGGTAATTCAGCAGAAAAATGCCGTTGTAATTGGGGGCACTGGCCCAGCTCATGCTGTTGTCACCCCTTATGGGCGGTGCGATTCGGCCACCGTTCCCCACATAATTGGCCGCAACCTGCACGGAGGCCATTCTTCCTTCGATTTGAACTCGCAGGGGAGTTGACTGAGAAAAGCTATCGACTCCTGTGTCGGCGATGAGAATCGCGTCGAGGCTCACGTCGCATCTCTCCCGTTTCCCTTCTCATCCTTCAGAGGGGAAACACTTTCTGCAGAGTGGATCCCGGGGGTTGAACGTACCCGTCACGAGTGGGAAGGCTCTGTCGACGTCCTCTTTTTCCTCTCTTCGAACCGACTGAACCTCTCCTGCACGTAGTCGTAGTAGCTCTTGATCATACGCCGGCTCCACGACAGACAGACGTATTCCTTTTCCTTCCTGAATCCGGCGTCGATGTAGTCGCTCAGATCGTTTTCATCGGTCAGGCAAATCGCCACGCGGGCGCGCCAGGAACGATAGCAGTCGAGCGTTGCATCGAGGAGGCTCTTCCTTGCATCCCGAGCCCTCTCGCCTTCGGGGTGAACGGTGTGGAGCGAGAATGTGTTCAGCAGGCCTGAGAGATTGATCCCGGGCGAGGAATCCTCGAGAAGGGCAAAGGCGACCAGCCTACCCCCCTGCCTCGCCACCAGACAGGATCGCTCCCTCTTCAGGCCCTTGGATCGAAAAAGCGCTGAGGTCTCGGGCAGATGGAGTACATCCCTGGACAGACTTCGGGAACGGACAAGCAGTGGATGGAGGCGCTTTTGGAAGTAGTTCTCGATGACCTCCTTGTCTTCAACCGTAGCATGTCCAACTACGATCTTGCCGGCGGGCCGGACCGCGGAAGGTCGTTGCTTCGCCATGAATCTCTCTTGCTCGTCGAGGTCCAGAGACAGAAAGCTGTAACCTACAGAACAAAATTGATCCTCCGACGGATAGCGATCCAGGAAACCCGAGTACACCTTCCTGGGAAATAGATTCTCCTTTCGAAAATAGGTAATCAGGTACTTGGTGTTCCGATTCTCCATCAGGAACTGGGCAAGCCCCAGCATGACATATTTCGGAATCAACTTGACAGGATGGCTGCTGGCAGCCAGATGCTGGAACAACCACGTGTGCTCGTACACCTGCACCGCTGAGGCGGTACCGAGTTCCTCTTCCCCCTCCCTGAACACGAGTTGCTTGTAGAAGGGCATTTCATCCGACAACAGCTTCCTCCAGGTCTCATCGATCTCGGGCCTGATCTTCCGAATGTAGGCCATCTTCGCGGGATAGATGAATCCGGACCGCTCGAAGAGCTGCCACAGCCCGTCAATCCTCTCTGCGGTGGGTGCCCGGACCTGGGGGTTCGTCTTGTGAAAGATGTAGGCAGAGACGCGTCTCTCGGTCGCTGCGGGCAGATCGAGGAACTCCACCCCGCAATGCTTGTCCCACTCTCCGCTCGCCGTCGCGCTTTGGACGAGGGACCGCACCTCGACGCTTCCGAGGGGGTAGTATTCGTCGCCCAGCAGGATTTCACAACTCCGAAGACGGAACCCTCTCCAGAAGAGATCTCGCACATAGTCCGAA
>JAUWSZ010000292.1 GCA_030609865.1 bacterium
CAAACCTCACCAAGTTCCAGGATGACCCGCGGGTCGTGGCGAAGTCAGCCGAGGCATTCTGGAAGCTCGAAGAGGTCGGTCACGCGGAGAGGCTCTTCCGCAAGGCCCTGGACCTCGCGCCGGAAGACCTGAACGAAAGGGAGAAGATACTTGACAAGCTATTGTCCATGTTGAAGGAACACGAGCGAAGCGAAGAGGCCATCGAGCTCGTCCAGTCTGAAATGGATCGGGGCTAGTGAGTCGAACAGGAGACAATGTTATCCCTCAGGAGAGTCTCGCCCTTCAGTCCTGTCCTGGGTTCCCTCTCCGATTTGCTTGGGCTCCGTCTCTCCCTCCCCCTGTCGCCCGGCACAAATCTCCGACGGAATCCGGGACAGGACAGAGCAACTTGAGCTTCACCAGGGAAACATAGCGAATGTATCCTGCCGGCTCACTAGCCGCGCCTTCCCAGAGTTTCCCTCTCCCAACCCCTCCATGTGCACTTGTTTTCGCAGACGGAAAGCTCTGTCCTGAACCTGTGTTAAGCGAGGTGCTCAAGGGAAGGCCATGATGGCATTTTGCAAGGGCCTCATTCGTTTCTCACTGAGCATACTTCTGCTGCTGGGTCTACCTGTCGGCGATGGTTTCGCGGAGGAGCCGGAATGCGCGTCCTGCGATCGAATCAGGCGTGACCATCCGGACGCCGAGATCGGTGAAATTCGAGTTATCCATCAGGACATTTTCGGCCTCGAGGACGACCTGCCCGCCTATTTCCCCTGGAGGACGTTGAACCGGCTCCATATCAACACCAAGGAAGAGTTTATTCACCGCGAACTGCTCTTCGAGGAGGGCGACCGCCTGAACCCGGACCTCGTACGAGAGGTGCGCCGGAATCTCAGGGCCCTCGACCTCTTCCGGGACGAGCGCATCGAGTGCTCCCTTTTGGAAACCGGCAAGGTGCGTATCGATGTGTACCTCCGGGAGAACTGGTCGCTGATTCCGATCTTCCAAATCCAGGGGGTGGACACGGCACAGGCGGTTACCTTGGGCGTCTCGGAACAGAACCTTCTCGGCCGGGGAAAGCGCCTTTCCGCCTGGGGTCGAAAGGGCGCGGAGGCGAGAAATACCTTCATCGAGGATTCGTGGGGCGTCCGGTACGTGGACCCCAATATCATGGGCTCCTGGTACCGCTTCGCCGGAACGATCCAGGGCCTGGAAACGGGTGAGTTCCTCCGGGCAATTGCAGAACATCCCTTTTACTCCCTGGAGACTCCCTGGTCGGCCAGCCTGTTCGGGCAGCATTTCAGGCGAGAGAGGCGCCTGATCCGGAACGGCGAGATCGCTGCCGTGTTCGAACAACAGGACAGCGCGAGCGGGATCGACCTCAACTTCGCCCTGCGTCGCGGGCCCCCTGTGGTCCACCGGATCGGCCCGTTCTATGAATACGCGAAAAAAAGGGTCAGGGACTACCGGATCGTCTCTGCCGAAGGCCGGGCACTAGAACCTCCCCCGGATGACACGACCAGTTCCGTGGGAATCGCCTATCGCAGGCTCGGGGTCGATTACATCGTCGAGGAGAGAATATCGAAGTTCGACCGTCGCGAGGACTTCAACGTGGCCAACGACCTGAACCTCTCCGCGGCCTTTTCAGCCGAGCTGCTCGGCGCCGACGCGGATGAATGGATCTTCTCCCTCTCCGACGTGCAGGGGCACTCCTTTCGCAAGGGCAATTTCCTGTTCGTCAACGCTTCCGCCCAGGGCATCTGGGACGGAGACCGCGTCCGGAACGGCCTATTTTCTGTCGGATACGATCATTACCTCCAGGACACCTTCCTCGATGGGGGGCCTTTTCTTCACACCCTCCACTGGCTGGGCTCTTTCGGCTACGGCACCAACCTGGACCCGGACCGTCTGCTCGGGCTCGGGTACCCGAACGGGCTTCGGGGCTACAGTCGGGACGCCTTTACGGGGGACAAACGGCTGCTGCTCAGTGTGGAAGACCGGATTTTCCTGTCCGAGAACCTCTTCCGCCTCGTTGCACTGGGGATCCTCGTCTTCTTCGACACAGGGTTCGTGTGGGACCAGGGGCAATCGGTCGATCTCGCGGATCTCCGGCACGCTGTCGGGACGGGATTGCGGATCGCGCTTCCCGCGGTGGCCGGCACAAACGTGCTGCAGCTCACCTGGGGGTTTCCCCTCGGCTCGGGCATGGACCCACTCGGGGATTCCGTCTTCACGGTTGCCACGTCTACTGGATTCTGAGAAGTCCGTGGGATGAGTTTGAGTCTTTCTCGTCCTCGATCTTTGCCTAAGCGCCTTCTTCACGCCTCAGTAGCCGATTATTCTTGACAGGTCGGAGATTCGTGCCCGTGTGCGTGCCCAATTTCGAGGACGAGGACGACGACGAGGACGAGAAAGGGGAGCGGGGCCTGACCCCTGCTTCTACGCTTTCTTCGCTTCGAGGACGAGGACGACGACGAGGACGAATGATAGGGGGTCAAATACCACGTACTATGACAGCGTCTCCAAGTAGGCCTGAACCCGGCTCATTCCTACTCCTGGACCTTTGAATCTGGAATTGACATTGAACGGTGGGAATCCTAGAATGACCATGTTTGTAAGTAGGGAAAAGCCTTTCCCTTTCTCGATTGCCCCTCCTCGTGGTCGAATAGAATGAAACCCGCGCGCAACCCTTCGCCCCTTTCAAAAGGATACCCGAGGAAAGGCAAAAAACCTACCTACCTCGCCCCCCATGACAACATCCTGATCCACCTGCTGGACAGGGCCAAGAGAGACCCGAAGCGAACGGCCCTCCTCAGGTCCCGCACCGGCCCGAACGCCTCCATTGCCTACGGGGAACTCCTGAACCGCATCGAGAGGATGGCCTCCGGCCTGATGAGACTCGGCATCAAGAAGGGTGACAGCGTTGCCCTTCTCAGTGAGAACCGCCCGGAATGGACCATGGCCGATTTCTCTATCATGGCCGCCGGAGGCGTATCGGTCCCTATCTACACGAGCCTATCCCCCCAGCAGATGGGATTTCAGCTGGAGCATTCTCGGGTCAGGCTGATCTTCCTGTCCGAGGGGCCTCACCTGCAAAACGTCAAGGCCATCCGGGACAAGCTGCCGTTGCTGAAGGGATTGGTCTTTCTCGACGAGAACCTGCCCGAGGGATACGGTGCCCCGGATCTTTCTCTCCGTAACCTGGAGGCCGTGGGCGAGAAAGATCGCAGACCGATCGAGATCCTCGCTTCAAAGATCGCATCCCGGGATCCTGCAACCATCGTCTACACGAGTGGTACGACCAGCCAGTGGCCAAAGGGCGTCGTACTGACCCACCGGAACTTCCTGGCCGAGAAGGAGGCCGTGGGGGGGGTGCTTCATCTGCAGACCGACGACGTGCTCGTGTCCTTCCTTCCGCTCTCTCACATCCTCCAGCGGGTCGTGGACATGGTCACGCTGCTCGAAGGCGCCACCCTCGCCTATTGTGCAGACATGGATACGGTCCCGGAAAAGCTGAGGGAGTTCCGTCCCCATCTCCTGGTTGGCGTGCCTCGAACCTACGAGAAGATTCGAAACCTCATCATGGAAAACCTCCTGTACAGCGCCCCTCCTCTGAAAGAGCTCTACCAGCGGATCTTCCGATGGATGGAAGGGGAATACTTGCAGCGTGAACATCGCACGAGCATGCCACGCGGGATCGGCATGCCCGTGCAATGGATGAAGAAGAGGGCGGTGCAGAAGATCAGGGACCGGATGGGGGCCAGGCTCCGGTGTTGTTTTTCCGCCGGCGCACCACTTTCCCGGGACCTGGAGGCGTTCTTCGAGGTCATCCAGATGCCCCTGTTCAACGTCTATGGGATGACAGAGCTTACCGGGGCGGTTACAGCGAATTGCCCGGCCCGTCACAAGGCGGGAACGGTCGGCGTACCCTTGTCAGGCTGCGAGCTGCGTTTCGCAGAGGACGGTGAGATCCTGGTGCAAGGGCACATGGTTACGGGGGGCTACTATCGACCGGGCAAGCCGCCCGAAAGGGCTGTCGATCAGGAGGGGTGGTTCGCCACGGGGGATATCGGACACCTCGATGCGGACGGATTCCTCGTGATCACGGGGAGAAAGAAGGAGCTTCTCATCACGGCGGCCGGGAAGAACATCCCCCCGCAGCCGATCGAGGGAAAGCTCAGGCGAAACCCTTATGTGAAACAGGTAATGGTCGTCGGAGACGGAAGGAAGTACCTTGCCGCCCTGATCGTGCCTGCCTTCAGCAAGCTGGAGGCCCTGGCCTCGAGGAAGAGAATCCTGTTCATGCACCGATCGGAGCTCCTCGAGCATCCCAAGGTGAGGGAGCTGTATCACGACATCGTGGAGGACATCAACAAGGACCTTTCCCGATTCGAGACCCTGAAGCGATTCGCTCTCCTTCCGGAGCCATTCACCCAGGAGGCGGGGGAGTTGACGCCCACGAACCGGCTCCGGAGGCAAATCATCGAAAGACGCTACCGGCGAGAAATCAACGGGATGTACTGGGGCCAGGAGTAAGCCGATTCTTGACATCCCATCGTCGAGCTTCTATCTTGACTTGACTCAAGGACAAAACCTCCAAAACCTACCGATCCCATGCTCGATATAGGTCTTTCCGAACTGCTCATCATCCTGGCCGTGGCATTGATCGTGCTGGGGCCGAAAAAGCTGCCCGAGGTGGCCCGGAGCCTCGGCCGCGGCCTGGCCCAGTTCCGTCGTGCATCAGAGGACCTGCGCAGGAGCATTCTGGTGGAGGACGATTACCTGGAAAGCGACAAATCAGCCGAGGCCCTCCCCTATTCCTCTGCCTATCGACGCTCGGATCCGGCGGCGGACAAGACAGAGGAAGCCCCCCAAACGGATCACGAACCGACCGGACCCGATCCCACCCCTCCTCAATCGGATCTTCCACCG
>JAUWSZ010000258.1 GCA_030609865.1 bacterium
GCATCACTCGGCCATCCTGGGTGAAGGCTTCAAGACGCTGAATGAAGGCGACCGTGTAGAGTACGTCGTCACACAGGGACAGAAGGGGCCGGCAGCCGGGGAAGTGAAAAAGCTGTAGGTCGACCTCTCTTCTTTTCCTGCTTCACCTGCGTTGCGTGAACGTTTCTCGTACTTGCCGAGAGCCTGTGGTTGTTCCTGCCTGTTGTGCTGGCTGAGGCAAGCCCTCAAGCATCAACCACTCCTTTTTGGGTGTTTGGGGGGAATCCGTTGGACTGTGATGATTCTGGCCGGAGAGCGGCCCCTGCTACGGGCGTGCCGACCGGGGGAAATCGGTACACGCTAAGAGAAGAAATCGCCAATAGCGTCACCCACGGTATCGGCGCGGGGCTCAGCATTGCGGCGCTGTCCATCCTCGTGACCTTTGCCGGGCTCTTCGGTGACGCCTGGCGGGTGGTCAGCTTCAGCATTTATGGGGCCACGCTGATCCTGCTTTATCTCGCCTCCACCTTCTACCACAGCTTTCAATCTCCACGCTTGAAAGAGATCTTCCGGGTCCTGGACCATTCCGCGATCTTTCTCCTCATTGCCGGGACCTACACACCCTTTACGCTCGTGAACCTGAGGGGTGCGTGGGGTTGGAGCCTCTTTGGCCTCATCTGGGGCTTGGCGATCTGCGGGATCCTTCTTGAAGTATTCTTCATCGACCGTTTCAAGGCGCTTTCCATGGTGATCTACGTCGGGATGGGGTGGCTGGTGATCATTGCCTTCAAGCCCCTGTTGTCCGCGGTCCCCGTTGGCGGCATGATCTGGCTGGGCGTCGGGGGACTCACGTACACGCTTGGCGTGATCTTCTACCTCTGGGAGGGGATGCCCTTCAACCACGCGATCTGGCACTTGTTCGTCCTGGGAGGCAGCGTTTGCCATTTCTTCTGCATGCTGTTCTATGTCCTGCCGGTGGACAACGTATAAGAAAAACAGTCCATGGTTGATCGGTCGTGTGGAAGCATGATATAAGCCCCCGGAGGTTTGGACCGAGCGTCTCGATGAAATGAAACGAAACACAAGGAGAACCGTATGAAACTGGCAGGGAGGGTAGGGCTTTCTCTCGTGATTGCGTTGCTCATGGTGAATTCGGCCTCTGCGAACGAGTTTTACGACCCCGGGCCGTACCTTATCCTTGGCGGTCTGACCGGCTTCCACCAGTTCGATGCTCCGGATGAAGCTGACATCGGCACCAGCTTGGGATTCGAGCTCAGGGGCGGATACCGGCTCTTGAAGTACTTCTCGGCGGAAGGGGAGATCGACTTCTTTACCGGCTTCAAGTTGAGGACCGGAGACCCGGACGTGGGTGACTTTCAGGTCGACGGCTTCAACTTCACGGCAAACGCGAAGGCCTACTTTCCCCTGGGCCGCTTTCATCCGTATGCGCTCGTCGGACTGGGCGGCATGTACGCGCAGCTTCGAACAGACCAACCGGTTGGGACGACTTGCAGTCCGAGTTACTGGGGGTGGTGGTGTAACGATGTTTACGGACAAGTCGATGACGAGTTTGGTTTTGTGACCAAGTTCGGTGGCGGTCTGGACTTCTACATCAGCTATTCGTGGGCGGTCACCTTGGACGCCACCTACGTCAAGCCCTTCGGCAATCTCGACAAGCTGGAATTCATCTCCTTCAACTGGGGCGTCATGTTCAAGTTCTTCTAGGGGGTGCTGAAGACCTACTTGAAGAGTTTGCCCAGGACACTGGCTACGGTGTCGATGAGATCGAATTGGGCATCGGAGGGGGAAGACGAAAGGAATCCGTCAATGGTGCCCAGGGATCCGGTCTCGCGGTAGGCGCGCAATCGCTCTTGTTTTTCTTTCTCCTCTTTTTTTCTCTGCCTGACGCGTTCGTGCAGGAGCTGTCCGCCCGCCTTCTTCCAGTCCAGGAGTCGTTTCAACTCCCCGCTGTCGAGCCAGACGCCGTGCGTCCTGCACTGATCAACGATCACACCACTGCGGGACCCAAAGTTGATCCGGTGCATCAACTCCCTGCAGGTCGGGCACTTGCGGTAGGCAAGCCTCCCGTCTCCGTCGCGCTGTTCCCGGACGAGGGCGTCGATCCTTTTCCGGTTGATGGAGAAGACGTTCGAGACGCTCTTATCCATCAGGGCCTCCAGTTCTCCCGGGTCGAAAAACAGGCCCAGGCAGCTGTCGCACCGCTCGATGTAGAACTTCCCCTCGACCTGCAGGTCGAGGGTCTGAAGAGGGATGTCGCAGTTCGGGCAGATACGGCTCGATTCGGGCTTGTTTACCGTGAATTCGTGGATTCCGTTCAGGTCGACATCGTTGTGAGAACCGCAGTACTCGCAGACCCCGATGTGGGGGGGCAGGGGAGCTGCGCAGGCATTGCATCTGGCCATCTGGCGGGTCCTTCCGGGAAGGCGATCCCTACATCCTGCTCAGGATCTTTTTCTTCTTGGCCGTGTATTCCTCTTCCGTGATCAGCCCGGTTTCGTGCATCTCTTTGAGCTGCCGCAGGGTTGCGCGAGGGTCGGTTGCCTGGTCGCTCTGTGTCCCGGTCGGTTGGGGTTTCGTGGGGTCTCCCATGGCCCCGGACATCATCTGTCCGAATCCCATGCCCGCGCCCACGCCCATGCCGATGCCGGCCGCGCCTCCTTCGTTTCGAGCCGCCTCGCGCATGGCCTCGAGCTGCTGCATTTGGGCGTAGTTCAGTCCAGCGGCCGAAGCGGCCATGGCTTCCGCCGTGATGTCGGCGATCCGGTTGATCCGGTCTATGGTGTCTTCGTCAAAGGCAGTGCCCTCGATCCGGAAATCCGTGATTTCGAAGCCCAACTTCTGGAATTCCGGGACCAGCTTCTGTGCCATATCTGTGGCTATCTCCTCCCTGTGCGCATCGATCTCGGCATAAGAGTACTTCGCTTCCGCCAGGTAGTCGGACAGGGGCTGGATCAGGCGGGTGTTCATGACGGCTCGAAAATCCTCGACCCAGTAGGAGGTGCCCCCGCCGACCACGTTCACGAAGAAGCCGTGCGGGTCCGTGATCCGGAAGCTGTAGTTCCCGTAAGCGCGCAGGCCCACGGGGAAGCTGTATTTCGGGTCGTCGTACTTGATGAGACTCGTGGTTCCCCACTTCTGGTCGAGGATTTTTGTCCTCCGGAAGAAGTAGATGCCCACCTTGTGCTCGCTCTGGAAGAACTGCATGAACTTCTTCGCCGTGGTCCAGAAAGGGATGTTGTCCGTCTGGAGGTTGACGAGGCACTCCTGGGTGAGAACGGATTTCACACGGCCTTCGTACACGAAGATGCATCCCTGTCCGGGGCCCACGATCAGCTTGGAGGCGTTCTTGATTTCGTCGCCGTTCTCAGACCACTGGTGAAACAGGGCGTTCGTCCCCGGGTCCTTCCACTCGATCACGGACCGGAGCTGGCGTCGAATATTGTCAATCAGATTCATGGGTTCCTCCCAGGTTGCGCAAGGGTTCCCCCTTCTCTTCGAACCGTTCCGCGCATTTCTTTAGGGCCCGCTGTTCAGCGCCGACAGAATGTGAATATTTAACAGCCTTCGCCAGATTGGGTCTCGTCTCGGTGCCAGGATCCATAGTTCGTTTGGATAGGGTCGGTCCAAAGGGGCAGATTGCGAGGATCACCAGCTGCGATGAACGGAAAGCCCATTGATCCTTGTGAGCGCTCTTTCCTTGACACAGGATCGTCTCTCCTTCTAGACTGCTTTCCATCCGCCTTCGCAGGGGACCACGGCCTTGGCCGTGGATGAATACGCATTCTTCGAAGCTCGCTTTTGTGAGCTTCGGCGTGATGTCGCCCCAGGCGTTTGGATGGGACCACGGGATTACCCGTGGGGCTCCATACGGAAGCGATTCCTTGTCCTGTTGGAGGGGCGTACATGGCAAGTCTGGTTGATCGTATGATTCGAGCGGAAAGCTGGACGCGCACCTTCGCAAGCCATTTTCAAGAAAGGAGGAACAGAAATGGGTGATAAGGGGAAAAAAGATAAAGGCAAAAGGGAACAACAGAAGAAGGCCCAGCTTGGTCTAAAGGAAAAGCGAAAATTAAAAAAGGAAAAGAAGAATAAATAAACGCCCAGTGCTGTCCGGTGATCAGAATTGGTATCCTGTGCTGCCTTGGGATCAGTACTCTTTCCTGAAAATATAGCAATAGGATCAATTGATTACGGTTGCTGGGGCGTGCCCCCTGTCTGAATCGTGGCCCTTCTAGATCCAACTCGAAAGTGGCGCGGAATGAACCGGCGTGAGTTCCTTCAGCTGATGACTCTGGCTTCGGCGACAGCCTTTGTGCCATCCGGCCTCAGTCGAGCGATTGAGACGCTTTTTCGGCCATCTTCCGATCTCCGAGTGAGCCTGGCAGGTGTCGCCCCGGGATCAAACGAGGGGGATTTGCTGGTAGCCGTCCGGGAGGCGGCTGAAGCGGCAACGGACTTTTCATGGCTTTCCCGTGGGGACACCGTCCTGATCAAGCCTGTGGTGAATTCCGGCAATCCCTATCCAGCCACGAGCAACCCGGTTGGTCTGAAGGCCTTGATTTCCCTTCTCAAGGAAAAAGGGGCCAAACGTATTATCGTCAGTGACATGTCGGGCATCGAACATGTCAAACTCTCACCCGATAAGATGCGAGGCAGCACTCGGGAACTGATGAAATCTTGTGGTGTGGCCCGGGCAGCTGAGGAAGCAGGAGCCGAATTATATCTTCCCGAAGAGGAAGGGTGGGAAGCCTTTTTTGAAGACTATCCCATCTCTGGATCCCATTGGAAGTCCGGGATTATGATGCCCAAGATCATCAACAGGGTCGATCATATTGTCCTTCTGCCCCGCTGCAGCAGGCATGTACTGGCTGGTTCCACCCTTGGAATGAAAGCGGCAGTTGGATACTGGCGGACGGATACCCGACTGGAGTACCATCACGATGCGGCCACGTTTCATGAAAAGACAGCCGAGGCAAACACCGTGGTCAGTCTCCGAGAGAAGCAGCGCCTCACCCTGACCGTAGCCGACCAAGTGCAGGCCACGTTTGGCCCGGACAAGGGAACTGTGGTCGCGCCCGCTACGGGTCTCGTGCTGGCCTCCGATTCCCTGGTGGCCCACGACATGGTCTCGCTGGCCTGGCTTCTTGAATGCAGGCGTGCGGTTCC
>JAUWSZ010000245.1 GCA_030609865.1 bacterium
AAAGTTCCAGATGCAAGGCAGGCAAAATCCCGAGGAATGAGGCGTACTTCCTGTACGTTGAATGACGAGGGATGAAGCCGAACGCCGCAGATGGGACTTTTTCAACAGCCTCCTAGCGCTCCAGGATGTCCTTCCAACAGTCCTCGGGATAGAAGTTGTTCTCTTCCCGGTCGTGGTTCGGATACCAGACCTGCGCGAAGAAGGGGCTTCTCCTGGCCTCCTCATCGTAGTTCCACCCGGGAGGAGCGCAGTGGGGGCACCAGTGGCCGCCCTTGAGAACGATGTTGGGCGTCGCCTCGAACTCGTGATCAAAGGCGCACTTCCACCTGAGCTTCGCGAGAAGATGCCCCTGGGCCATCGTTTTGGATAGACAGGAGCCACCTCGGAACGAGGCGGCGGCCTGCATGTCCGCGAGGTCAAGTGCTTCGGTGGGCTTATCCTCATCGTAGCCGTGGTCGAGACGGACAGGCTGGATGTTGCGCGGGTCTTCCGGCATATCGACGCCCCAGTCAGGGATCCTCGCCCAATCCTCCTTGCTCTCGAAGAAGGCAGTGATCCTCATCTCCATGTTGTTGTTGATCCAGTACATCGTGCAGTCCGGCGTCCCCGAAGCAACCGGTTCCATGGCGGCCTTCTTGATGTCTTCGTGCGATATGTCCCTGCTGCCCCCTCTCGTTTCGGCCGGGATGGTTTTCTCTATGTGCCTCCGGTGATCTTCGTAGCTTTCGGTCTGGTAGTGGAGATACTCGTCCAGGACGCCGGAGTCCTCGAACCAGTGGCAGTGAAAGTTTCTCAGGGCGAACCATTTCCGTTCCATGATCTTTCGTGAATCGATGCCGAACATCTTCATGGTCCGATTCATGTATTCATGGAAGACGATACGGCAACTCGGCCCTCCTCCGATGTTGTAGAACCGGCGCCAGAAGGCCTCGGGCAGATCGTCTTCACAGGCATTCGCCAGCAAGAGGCCGGCGTCATGTTCCGTGCAGAGCTCGATACAGGTGTTGATCGGCTGATGGTACATAATCGGGTCCTGGAGAAGGTTCGCGGTCGCAATGTAGGTCTGACGGCAGGATACCCAGTATCGCAGGCCCGATTCCGCAACGACCCTCTCGGCTGCGATCTTGGAACAGGCGTACATGTCGAAGATGCTGGGCTTGAGAGGATCACCCGTCCTGCCGAGATGGATCGGAGGGAGTCTGTCCCCGGTCTCTGCGATGGTTCCGATGTTCACCAACTTGATCGCATCCGGATCGGGCTGGGCCTTGATTGCCTTCACGATATGCTCGGCGGATCCCACGTTGATCTTCCAGGCGGTTTCCGGATCGTGATCCGCAGCCGGTGCCACAAAGGCCGCGGGGTGAAGGACGATGTCGGCCTTGGTCACGCACTCGAGGACGTCCTCGTACTTTGTAAGGTCCCCCCAGACGATTTCGAGTGCAGGCTCGCCCGCATAATCCTTCATGGCCTCCTTGTTCTTCTCAGAGGGCCTGGCGAGCGTCACGATGTCGCAGGTGTCCCTTTCGAGAAGATGCCTCAGGGCGGATCCCCCCATCGTCCCTGTTGCTCCCGTCAGAAACACCTTCTTCCTTGTCATGGTGCGTATTCCCCGATTCGTGCAGATCGCGAGGCGTCAGAAATGAAGCGTGAACCCGAAGGAGTAGTGGTTCTGGTCGAACTCCACCCTGTACTTCAGGACCCCTCCTTCGCTCGTGGAATTGCTTTCGCTCAGGAAGGTCCTCTCGTAAGCAACGTGGAAGGCGAAGTTCTTGATGTAGGCGCCGATGCCGAAGGTCAGGTTCTGCTCCATGCTCAACGGGGTTCCGAAGGTCCGGATGTATTCCGAATACACCGTAGCCGGGTCTGTCGGATCCCAGCCTGTATGCTCCCTCACCGGCTGATTGTGCCATGTATACCCGATTCTCAGGGCAATCAGATCCTTGATTGTGTACTGCCCGCCTATCGAGAAGACGTTTACGTCTTCCCAGTCGAGGGCCTTCTGGGAAAGGCCGTAGTTGTACCATTTGTAGTCAAAGGCGAGGATGAGGTCGCGAATCGGCATGAGCGCAATCCCCGCCCGGACACTGTGAGGCGATTTCACCTCCGCACTGATGAAATTCCCCCTCACGTCATCGGTGGGATCAGGATCAAGGTAGAGGACCCGTCCCACATCCGACCCGGTCTCGTTCGTGTAGGAAGCGCCGATAGAGAGCATCTCGATCGGCTGGAACATGACGCCCACGCTGAAGCCCACGTTGTATTCGAGGCCCATCCCATAGCCGAGATCCATCTGCACCACGTTGATGTCCAGGGAGGCTCCCAGGGAGAGTTGTTCGATGACTTGGTAGGCCACGGCGGGGGAGAGCCGAATGATGGCTGCGTAGGTAGTGATGTCCGAATTGTTTGGGGGGCCTTGTCCGAAGAACTCCTTCAGTTCCGAATTCCTCCAGTCAGAGCCGGAGCCTGCATATGATATGGCACCGAAGCCGCCCACCAGTTTGTCCACCTGATAGGAGAGGGCGGTCGCGGGGAGCATGAACAGCCCGTGCTGGAGGTGGCCCGTCAAATGAATGTCCGATACATCGGAACTGACGATTCCGTTTACCGTGGGGCTGTCCGTGAGGGTCGTCGAACTGTCGAAATGGAATCCCTTGAATCGTGTCAAGCCGGCCGGATTGAAGGCCACAGCGTCTATGGGGCTCAGGGGCATTCCGGTCGCAGCCCCGCCCATGCCCCTTGCAGGCAGTCCGTACCCGGTCTGAAAAATCCCGTTCCCTGCAAAAGCAGCCGGGGAACAGATGGAAATCACGATGAAGAGAAGAATGCTCGTGCAACACGACCGCTTGAACCGGATGTAAGGTGCCATGGAAGAAAGATAAATGAAATGCGAATTGTGTGTCAAGGAAAATGAGCTAATATATTGATTTTACATCGTTTTTACAATTATTTTACGTTGGGGTGACAACCCGGTTTCGGGGCTGTGATTTGATGTGAAGGGTGCCGTGGCGCCTGTGGAGAAATCATAAGAAGCGTTCGATCAGGAAGGATCATCCGAAAGGGAGGTGCGTGCAAGGCCGTCCAGGGCGGTACGGAAGACACGGGTCACGAAGACACGCATGACCGGGCCGAGCCCCGGGATCTTCGAATCGAATCGACAACGCCACGTGATCTTCGTTCCGTCCCCGGCGGGGTCGAAGAGAACCTCTGCCAGATGGTTCTTTATCCCGAGCCCTCCTTTCACGACCCGGTAGGACATGCGCCTGGGAGGGTCGAAGTCGAGAATCTCTTCATAGGCGTTGATTCCGTAAGACCCGAGGCAGCGAACAGCACCCGTTCCGTTCTTATCGGGCTTCCCAACGACCTCGAGTGACGAATGGGTCATGCCGGCCCATGCCTTCCAGCCGGCGTGGTCGGTGTAGACGTTCCAGACCTGTTCCGGTGTTGCGGAAAATGTCCGTGTGACTTCCACATGCTGCATGGACGGATCCTCCACGGGAAGGTACTGTCGTGCGCGGTCCTGTTTACGAGAGAAGGCGCTTGCACATCATACTGTATTCTTCAAGACGACCCTTGTCCAGAAACGAATCAGAAAGGGAGGAAGCAGGATGTCACTTCCGGCCATCGAACAACTCTTTGACCTTTCCGGTAAGCGTGCCATTGTCACGGGCGGTGCTCGAGGTATCGGACAGGCGATTGCCTTCCGTCTGGCAGAGGCGCGGGCCCGTGTCATGATTGCGGACATCGACCTGGATGCCGCAAACGAGACAGTAGATTGCATCCGGTCGGAGAGCGGGACCGCCGAGGCGATTTCCGCGGACGCCAGCAGTGCTTGGGACGCCCAAAAGGTCGTGCAAGCGACTGTGGATGGATTCGGGGGCCTCGACATCCTCGTGAACAATGCGGGCATATTCCCACTCGTACCGGTTCTGAAGGTGTCAGAGGACCTCTGGGACAAGGTGATCGACATCAACCTCAAGGGCGTCTTCCTGTATGCCAAGGCTGCGGGTGAGGCGATGGCCAATGCCGGCCAGGGGGGAAGGATCATCAACCTGGCTTCGATCGACGGCTTGCGGCCGAACGGGATGGCCGCTCACTATAATGCCTCCAAGGGCGGCGTCCTGATGCTGACCAAGGCCCTGGCCCTGGAACTGGCCCCGCATCGCATCCTCGTCAATTCCGTCTCGCCCGGAGGCATCACGACCCCGGGCACGGACGCAGCAAGGGAAAATGTGAGGAAGTCGATGGGCATCACTGAAGAGGATATCCTTCAAGGCTGGATACAACGCGTTCCCCTGAAAAGAATGGGGGAACCGGACGAGGTTGCCCGGGTCGTGCTCTTCCTGGCCGGCGCGGCCGCGGACTTCATCACCGGGGCAAACATCGTCGTCGACGGCGGGTATTTGCTCTCGTAACAGAACTGTCATTCCAGCCCATAACTACTCAGTGAATCAGGAGAGGAGAAATGACTGAAAAGGTTGTTATTTCCGCGGCTTTGTCCGGGGGCGCCACCACGAAGAGTCAGAACCCGTCTGTTCCCTACACACCCGAGGAGTTCGCAGAGGAGGCCTACAAGGCCTACGACTCCGGGGCAACGGTTGTGCATATCCATGCCCGCGACATAGAGATGGAGGGGATGCCCACGGCAGACATGAACAAGATCCGGCCAACCATTGAGGCGATCCGGGACCGGTGCCCAGACCTACTCATCAACATGAGCTCTGCCATCAGCATGGGTGTCACGCCTGAACAGAGGATTACACCCATTGTAGAAATGAAACCCGAAATCGCCTCCCTGAACAGCAACAGCATGAATTTCGCCTTGGCCGATCGCAAGCGAGGCACGATCAATTTCGAGTTCATCTTTGAAAACACCTTTGGAATGATCGTGGATTTTGCAACCAAGATGAAAGAAAACAAGGTCAAGCCGGAGTGTGAAGTCTATGACCTCGGAGGCATGTACAACCTTCAACTGCTCAGAAAGCAGGAGGGCCTCTTCGAGGAACCGATGCATTACCAGTTCGTCTTTGGGGTGGCAGGTGGTATTCCCTTTGACATCAGGCACTTGAATACGTTGATCGACTTGCTCCCCAAGGATGCCTCCTGGTCTGTCTGCGGTGTGGGTCCCAATCAGTTCCCGGCGGGCATCTGTGCGGCCGCCCTGGGCGGGCACATCCGTGTAGGTTTGGAGGACAACTTCCGTAATATCGACGGGTCCGTATCCAAGGGCAACTACGAGCAGGTCGAGTGGGCGGTCAACGTCTGC
>JAUWSZ010000480.1 GCA_030609865.1 bacterium
CGCTCGCAATGTCCGCTGGTGTGCGGGCGGCGGTGGGGCCTGATCCCTGACCCCCGATCCCCCTTGGCTCTTAGCTATGAGCCTTTAGCTGTTAGCCCACCCCGCCCCATTCTAAGTGCATCCCATGGGGAGCGGTGGTTGGGAGCTAACAGCTAAGAGCTAAGGGCTAACAGCCAAGATCAACGACGAGGACGAGCGCCAAAATAAAGCCAACAACTTTCGAACCGAAGGGCCGGCCCGTGCGTATTACCTTATGAGAGGGAAAATCGAGTCGACCACCCAAACCGATCTGAGGGAAGGAACATGGACGAACGAACATCGGATTCCAGGCAGGGGGAAACGAGGAAATGCCCTTATTGCTACGAGTCGATCCATGCGGATGCGGTCAAGTGCCGGTACTGCAGGTCTGCTCTCGACCCCACGCAGGAAGGCACACACACGAAGGATGCGCCTTCGGGCAAGATGTTTCTCGGTGTCTGTTCACGGCTCGCGGCCAGGTATCAGATTCCCGTCACGTTGGTGCGTCTCGCCTTCGTGCTGATCACGCTGTTCCACGGCTTCGGGATTCTTCTCTACCTGATCCTCTGGGCGATCATGCCCGGGCTCAGCGAGGGGGAGGAGCCGAAGGCAAATCACTGGATTCGATCCGTTCGAAGGTTCTTCTGGGCCGTGAAGAAGGCCTTCAGCGAGGAGGTCCTCAGCGAAAAGGATGACGGGACAGGCACCCACGGGGTGGACAAGGCCCGGGACATGAACGCCGCCGAATCCCGTAGAGATCGAAGCGATGATCCTCTACCATACGGGCCATGGGGCCCTATACGGATCAAAGCGACGAGACCCTGGCTGTCCGGGCAGAGCAAGGAGACCAAGAGGCGGTTTCCGCCTTGGTGCGGAGACACAGCCCGCGGCTCTATGGCTTCCTCCAGAGGTACCACCCGGATCGTGACGACTGCGACGATCTTCTGCAGGAGACCTGGATCAGGGCGCTCTCGAACCTCAACCGATTCGACCCGAAGAAGCGGTTCACGACATGGCTCTTTCAGATCGCCCTGAACCTGTGTCGCGATCTGGCCCGAAGGGATCGGGTCCGCTTCGGGTATCGGAAAGACGTGCAGGAGATGCAACACGGGACCGCAGGCATCACGGTGGAAGAGAAGATGGATGCCATGAAGGCGATGCAGGCCATCGAAGCATTGCCGCTACAACAGAAAGAAGTGCTTCTCTTGCGCTATTACCACGGGTTTCCGGAAGCGGAGGTCTCTGAAATCCTGGGCTGCCCGAGGGGCACGGTGAAGAGCAGGCTTCATCAGGCGGTCAAAGCCGTCAGGATCAAGCTGGAACCCGGGGAGGTTGAGCCTTGAATACGGGCCAAGGCAGACTGGACTGTTCGGCTTGTGAACAGAGGATTCTGGGTGCGGAAGATCCAAGGGACGCGCTGCGTGATGCTTCTGTGTCTGATCACCTTGCAGCGTGCACGGAATGCAGAGAATTTCTCGAGTCTCTGGGAGCCATCAAGCCCGTCCTGGACCGATACCGGGTTCGGGAGCCCGCCGAAGACATCATCGAGGCGGTGCTCCACCGGGCCCCACAGGTTCACTCCGCAACGCCGACCCCGGAGAGGGACCAGACGCACGCGGGGATGTTCCGTGTCGTCCTGGCCGGTCTCGTCTCCCTTCCCCTGGTCATCCTGATCAATGCCCTTATGGGGTGGGCCTTGTACGAGGTGGCAGCCGCGCTCCTTCCCAGGACGATCGCCCTGTACTGCGTCGGCCTGTTCGCGGTGTGGGCCTCCATGGCGATGTCTCTTGGCTACGCGAGCCTGCCCCTTCTGGATGCCATTGTGAGGAAACCCGCCGGTCGACTTCCGGTGATGGCCGATCCCTGAGATCGAGAAGCCATGAAGGAACCCAAAGGTAGGGACAGAACACACAAGAGGGGAAGCAGAGGAGAGAAAATGGCAGCCCATGCGACGAAGAAATGCCCCTACTGTGCAGAGGAAATACGGGTGGAGGCGATCAAGTGCAGGTACTGCGCAAGCCTGATCAGCGCGAGTCCGCTCCCCGAGGCTGTCACCCAGGCCTGGTACCGATCCCGCAGAGACAAGGCGATTGCAGGCGTCTGTATGGGGCTGGCCAAGCAGTTCAACGTGTCCGTGACGATCATAAGGCTTGCCTTCATCCTGGGCACCTTCTTCGGCGGATGGGGAGTCATCATCTACATAACCCTCTGGTTCATCATGCCCAAGGAGCCCCTCATGAGACTCGAAGAAAACCCGCTGGACAGGGGACAGGGATCAGGGGTCAGGGGTCAGGGGTCAGGGCCTCCGTCCTGGGAGGCTGACTCATAAGTTCTGTGCCAATTCTTGGCAATTCACTGCCATCACTGCTTGCGTGTATCTCGTTCGTCCTCGTCGTCGTCCTCGTCCTCGACCATTCACTATGCGCTCTCTCCACGCACATGAGTTGATCCGGTTCTCGTGCCCGTACCCGTGTGCGTGCCCGTGCCCGATTCTTGCCATCAGCTATTAGCATTTAGCTATTAGCCCACCCCGCCACTATTTTCTTGCGTCCATCCCGTTGTGGGGGGCGGTTGGGAGCTAACAGCTAAAAGCTAAATGCTAACAGCCAAGATCGAGGACGACGACGAGGACGAACGATAGTGCTTCGACACCAAACTGTCTCTATGTTTCCAGGTTGCCCGGACTAAATCCAGCCGAGCACCCCTGCAAACAGGAAGAGTGCGGCAGCGTTTATGAGAAAGAGGGTGACCAGGAAACGCCTCTGGGTCGTCGGCTTCCAGTCATAGCAGAGGAAGGCGGCGAGGAAGAAGGGTATGTAGATCGTGATGAAGACGGGAAAGGCCCCCCACCAGGAGTACACCCAGACAAAGGTCGGGGTCTTGGCAAGGAAGAGCTCGAGGAACGAGACGAAGGCAGCGTTGATCAAGGCAAGCAGGAGGCGGTTGTTGATTCCCCAGATCTTCTGATGCGGGTCTTCCGGCAACAGCTTGCACATCGCCAGGGCAAGCACGGGAAACATCAGACTGATCTCGATCCCCACACCAACCAGAATCAGAAACGCGGTGCCCGAGGGAACGGTCCAGAGCGCGTGGCCCGAGAAGTGTTGAATCAGGGCATTGATAATCTCCACGGACCAGTGCACCATGTATAGGGCAAGCCCTCCGGCCACCACCTTCCAGTTCTTCTTGCTGATCTCGTTGATGTAGGCATACAGCAACAGCGCAAACAGGCTGACCACATACCACTGGAAGGGCTCTCCGCTCCTCAGGATGGAAAGCGCAGCCTCGGTCGCTTCGGGGTTGTGCAGGGTCATCGTCTCCTCCTTCCCGGTTGTGGGGGGTCAGACCTAGGAAAGTATCAATCTCTATTGCAATTCGCAAATAAGTGGCTGTCCCCAATATCATCCCCTCTACGCCCCCATACCTCCTGCAATCGTTTAAAACTGCACAAACACATTGTTGACACGTTCTCAAGAAGTTTGCTATAGGAGATGGATGACGGCGCTTCGGACAAATAAGCGTTTTAGATTTTGTCGGTTGGCCGTCGTTGCATTCCGAACGGATACTCGCCTAACTCCCGGTTGTACCGGCCGTACGTA
>JAUWSZ010000648.1 GCA_030609865.1 bacterium
ATCCGGTGCACGTTCGATCAGGTGCAGGGCCAGCGATGGGGTGCCGGTAAAGACGTTCACCTTGAAGAGCTTGAGGAGCTTCAGAATCCGTTCCGTCCCGGCCTCGGCCCCGATAGGGATGAGCGTGAGCCCGGGCACCTTCTGGTACCAGAAGAGGGCAGGGGTCCCTGCCGCGTGCATGCTTAGCCCGAAGCAGAGCCCCATCCGGTCGCCCGGTCGCAGACCGATCCGCCACCCGATTCGGGCAAAGATATCGGCCTGCCTGCCGAGGGCCTTCTTGAAGATCGGGTAGGGGGTCGGGATGCCGGTGGTCCCGGAGGTGGTCGTGAGGAGATACAGGTCCTCGTATCGCTCTTTTCCGAAGAGCTCCAGGAAGAACCGGTCCATATCCGCTCCCACCTCTTCGATGACCTCCCGGAACTCCGGCTGCCCGGCGTACGGGATCATCCGGGCAAAATCGTCGAAGGACCGGATATCCTCCGGCTTGACACCCGCCTTTTCCATGCGCTTTCGGTCAAAGGGAACCTTCTCGTAGAAGTACTCGAGGGACTGCTTGAGCTTCTCCCACTGGATGTCTCGCATCTGGGGCGTGTTGAGGATGGGTTCCACGTCCATGTCAAAGTATTTCTGCTCGGTCTGCGCCATGGTTCGACTCCTTCTCTTCCTAGATTCCCTTTCTTCCTACTTCTTGAACACGTGGAGCGTCATGGAGGAGGCGTCGATTCCGATGATTCCCCCCCCGTTGTGGGTCATGCCGATCTTCGGGTCCTTCACCTGTCGTTTCCCGGATTCGCCCCTCAGCTGTTTGACGATCTCGTAGATCTGGGCACAACCGGTCGCTCCCACGGGATGGCCTTTCGTCACCAGACCGCCGGACGGGTTCGACGGTTTCCTCCCGTCGACCTCCAGAACCCCCTCATCGATCCATTTCGGTGCATCCTCCCCGCGACAGATGTCGAGCTCGACCAGGTCCATGATCTCTGCCGGGGAGGTCGCATCATGCACCTCTATAACGTCGACGTCCTCGGGGCCGATCCCTGCGGCCTCGTAGACCTTGGGAGCAAGACGCCTCGTCAGCGTGTCGTCCGGGTCGTTGGTGATCTTCCCGCTGCCGACCACCGAAGCGGCAACCCAGACCGGCTTTGTCGTGTGTCTTGCGGCCGCTCGCTTGCTGGTCAGCACGGCGGCGGCGGCGCCATCACCGATGGGTGAACACATCATGCGCGTAAGTGGAAAGGAGACATCCCCGGACTGGAGCACCTCCTCCAGGGTAACCGCCTCCTGATACTGGGCATGCGGATTGAACGCCCCGTTCTTGTGGGCCTTGACCGAGAGTTTGGCAAAGTGTTCCTGGGTCAGGCCGTACCTGTCCATGTATCGTTTCGTCATCCAGGCGTACATATCCATGAAGATGCTGCGCTTCTCTCCACTGCCTTCATGGAGGATCCTGTCTCCCTTGGCGAGCTGTGCCTCTGCGTTCTTGAAGTATTCGAGACACATTTCCAGGTCCACGGCGGTCCCCAGCGCCATGAAGGACTTCTTCTTGTCTTTGTCGTAGAGCTTCTCGAACCCCACGACGAGAACCGTATCGTACAGGCCGGCACTCGTAGTCGCCCAGCCCAGATGAAAGGCGGACGAGGAACTTGCACATGCGCTTTCCACGTTGAATATGGGGATGCTGTCGATCCCCATGGAGCTCAGGGTGACCTGACCCCGGATCATCTCCTGGCCGGTCATCAGCCCTGCCACCGCATTCCCCACATACGCAGCCTGAATGTCCTTCTTGTCTATACCCGCGTCCTTGATCGCTTCTTCCGCAGCCTCCCGCACAAGATCCTTGATGCCCTTGTCGAGGAGCTTGCCGAAGCGGGTCATCCCTACACCGATCACAGCAACATCTTCCATGGAATCACTCCTTTCCTGTGAACCGCCCCTTCTGTTGCGCGCCGCGTCATTCAATCGTGATCATCGGGGTCTTCACCCAACCCTCATCGAAGGGGGAAATGAAGTCAAACCGGGCAGTGATGGACTTCCATTTCCAGTCCCCCCCTTCCTTGACGTACTCCTCTTCGTATTGCGCCTGCAACCAGAGCGGCCTTTCTGCGCCTCTCAGGGTGCAGGGAACGTCCACGTACCATTTGCCTGTTGCCTTGCTCCCGTCCACCTCGATGATCGGGTTGCACACCATATGGGCAGAGTACGAGAGCGTCGAGGCCACAACATCCTTGAAGAAGGCGGCCACTGCTTCCTTGCCCTTGTGTACGCCAAAGGGCCCGAAATCCGCCCATGGCTCGTCATCCGTGAAGTGGGCGACCAACTCATCCATTTGGGAGGCATCCCCGGCAGTGCCCGCGTCCACCCAGTAGCAATACGAGGCCTTCAGCTTCTTGATCGACTCGATGTCCTCGAGGATCCGGATCCTCTCCTCTACCGTCTTGTTCATGGCGTCCCCTTTCGCTCTTGTTTCTCCATCCGATGCGGCATCCTCATTGACATTACGGGCCAGACGAGGAGAATCGGACAAGATGATTAGAATACATCGTTTTCGCTCCTGATTTGAATCCCCCCAAAGAGGGGTTTCGGTCTCACCATTTCTGGGGAGTTGGACATGGCCCTTCCCACGCTCAAGGACGTGTTTGACAGCAACAAAGAAGAGATTTTTCAAGAAGTGACACACCACGTAAGCAGCTTTCCCTGGTCGCCGTATCAGCAGTTCCTCATCCACACCGAGGAAGGCAAGCGCAGGTTGAGGATCTTCGTCGACCTGTTCAGGCGGGCCTTGAGGGGGGACCAAGATGCCTTTTTCAAGGATCAGGAGCGCGTGG
>JAUWSZ010000100.1 GCA_030609865.1 bacterium
AAAGAATCGCCCCTTCAACTTGCAGATTCTCCTGTTCTTGCTGGATGGGTTCTTTTCTCAAACTCAGTCGCGACACCGAGGTCCTCTTTTCCCACCAAACCGAATATAATAGGATACCAAAAATCACTGTCCGGAGGAAGTCGGCGAGAGAAGAGGGCCCCTTTACTTTTCTTATCGGCTGTCGTAAGATTTTCATGATAAAAATCAACACGTTAGGACCAGCCTTCCGGGAGACGACCCATACAAAAGATATTCGGCAACACTCTCGGGCTGAAGCCCAATCAGAACAAGAGAATCCAGCGTATCTATCGGAGGCGGATTCCCCTCACCAAGATATGTACCCCGGAACTTGCACGCTATCTGTCTGAGATCTCCTGGGAAATCGGAAGGCAGACCGGAATCCTCGTCGACCGGAGGGGCTACATCCAACAGGTGATCGTCGGAGATGCGAAGCAGATTTTGCTGCCCGACCGGAAGCGCTCGCGGTCTTCGGCCGGGCGGCTGTCAGGGGTTCGATACATCCACACCCACCTCCGGCCGGAGCCCCTGAGCAAGGAAGACCTGGCCGACCTGGCCCTGCTCAGGTTCGACTGCGTAGCCGCCATAGAGGTCGGTCACGAGGGCCTGCCGCAAAGCGTGCACGTGGGGCTCCTTGCCCCGGGCAACCGCCCGGAAAACCCCTGGGAGGTGTGGAAGCCCCTCTCTCCGGTCGATGCGGCCGATATCGACTTCCGCGCACTGATTCGCGACCTGGAAAAGGAGCTTGCTCGAACGACCCCCCTTTCGGCAGACACAGAGACAGGGGCCGAAAACCAGGGCGCGATCCTCGTGGGCGTGGCCCTGGGAGACATCACCGAAGCAGAGGAATCCCTCGAGGAGCTCAAATCCCTGGCGGATTCCTGCGGCGTCCCCGTGCTGGATACCATCCTCCAACGGAGGCCATCCATGCACCCGCAGTTCATCGTCGGCAAGGGCAAGCTCAAGGACCTGGTGATCCAGGCCTTGCAGACCGGCGCGGAAATGATCATCTTCGACCACGACCTTACCCCGAACCAGATGCGCTGTGTCACTAATTTCACGGAAATCAAGGTTCTCGACCGCACGCAGTTGATCCTGGACATCTTCGCTCAGAGAGCAAAAACACGGGACGGCAAGATCCAGGTAGAACTCGCACAGCTGCGCTATCGACTGCCACGCTTGCTCCACCGCAACACGGGCCTGTCCCGACTCGCAGGGGGGATCGGTGGAACGGGTCCGGGGGAGACGAAGCTCGAGATCGATCGACGGAGGGTGAGGGACAGGATTCATCGTCTGGAGAAACAGGTCGAGAGGCTCCGCAAGGGAAGAAGAACCCGCCGCACACGCCGCAACCAGAGCGGGCTGCCCCTGGTCTGTCTCGTGGGCTACACCAACGCGGGAAAATCGACCCTCTTGAACGCCCTGACCCAAAGCGAGGTGCACACGGAGAATCGATTGTTCGCCACCCTGGACCCTGCAACACGCCGACTTCGCCTCGGCGAGAGTCGCGAAGCGCTGATTACGGACACGGTGGGATTCATCCGAGATCTCCCTGCCGACCTGATCGCAGCCTTCCTGGCCACGCTGGAGGAACTGCGTGACGCCGTTCTTCTGGTCCATGTGATCGACGGCTCCTCGGATCGCTGTGAAAAGCAGTTGGCCGTCGTGGAGGACCTGCTGGGTTCCCTCGAACTCGGGGAGATCCCAACCTTGCGGGTATTCAACAAGGCTGACAAAGCCGCCCCGGACACGTTGAGCAATCTCTGCCGCCGGTATCACGGCATTCCGGTCTGTGCCCTGGACCCGTCCACCTTACCCACGTTCCTCGACAGGCTGGGGGCCCTTCTGATCACTGGGAAGAACAGCTCTCCTCTGAAGAAGACCTCGATAGAGGCTTGTGCTGGCCCTTAGGAGGCTTTGTAAGCCCTTGCCGTTAGGTATTAGGTATAAGGTCTTAGCCCACCCCCAACCACACTGTCGGGCGGCAATAGCGGGGAGCTAATACCTAACAGCTAATACCTAATAGCCAATCAGACCCGGGGCTACACTGGGAAGAATACGTATCGGAGGATAAACAGGAGCGCAACAACATAGAGTACGGGAGAAAGCTCCCGACCCTTCCCGGCCAAGAGCTTCAGAATCGGGTACGTCACGAGGCCGGCGGCGATACCGTCCGAGATGTTGTAGAAGAAGGGGATCCCGGTCATGATGAAGAAGGAGGGAATGGCCTCCGTGTAGTCTCCCCATTCGATACGCCGCATGTTCCCGGCCATCATGCACCCGACGAAAAACAAGGCGGGAGCCGTAATCGGCGGGTATCCCCCCAGGCTACGAGCCAGGGGAGCGAAGAACAACGCGAGCAGGAAGAGCAGTCCTGTCGTGACGGCGACGAGACCGGTCCTCCCCCCGCAGGCAACCCCGGACGAGCTTTCGATGTACGAGGTGACCGTGCTCGTGCCCAGGCATGAACCGGCCACCGTTGCGATCGCGTCCGACAGGAGCGCCTGCTTGGCCCTCGGCAGACGATTCCCCTGCATGAACCCGGCCTGCTCGCCGACCCCGATCAGCGTTCCAGCCGTATCAAAGACGTCCATGAAGAGAAAGACCACAACATAGGGCAGGACCGTCAGATAGGTCTCGGGACGGGCCATCCAGCCGAAATCGAACGAGAAGAGAGCCACCTCCCTCGGAAAGCCCACAACCCCCTGCCACTCGAGTTGCCCGGTCAGAAGGGCGACGGTCGCGTTGATCAGGATGCCCCAGAGGATCGCGCCCCGCACGTGCCGGGCGGCGAGAACGCCCGTGGCAATCAGCCCCGTGAGGAAGATCAGGACGCCCGGATCCGTGACATCAGGATTCAGCCGAACCGCCGTCCCAGGCGATTCGATCACCAGGCCGGCGCCCTTGAGCCCGATGAAGCAGATGAACAACCCAATGCCGACCGCAATGCCGTTCTTCAGGCTGGGGCTGATCGCATCGATGATGGCCGACTGAAACCCCAGCAGACAGAGCAACAGAAAAAGAAGGCCTGCCAGGAGGGTGATCCCGAGTGCAACCTTCCATGATTCTGAAAACCCGGCTGCGGTAAGCCCCATGACGACCGTAACAAAGAAGAAGTTCTCTCCCATACCCGGGGCCTGTGCGATCGGATAGTTGGCCAGCAGGCCCATCAGGAGGCACCCCAGGAAGGCAGCCACACAGGTCGCGAAAAGGACCGCCTCCGGCGAGAGCCCTGTCGGGTTGCCCGCAAAATCCTGGGACAGGACCGCTGGCTGGACGAACAGGATGTAAGCCATCGTCATGAAGGTCGTCACGCCGGCCAGGACTTCCGTCCGAAAGGTGGTCTGATTCTCCTTCAGCCGAAAAAGCCGTTCGACCATTTCATCCTCCTGCCGTTTTCGCTCCGCGCCTCTCCCACCCGCATTCCTACATCAACCACCGGTGCGGTTCAACCCAAGCAACGCAAGGGGACGGAATTCGGTGTAAGCGGCAGGCAATCCAGGGATTTTGAGGGCAGTGGGTGAGCGGGCGGGATCAGTGAGATGGGCGGGATGGATCTCCCAGCACTCTCAACAAATGCGGACGAAGATCGTCGATCGTGTAGGGCTTGTCGATCACTGCCTGAACCCCCAGGGAGAGGAGTTCCTGCATCCTGCCCCCGGGGATCTTTTCGCTGAGAACAATGATCTTCGTGCTCTTCGCCTCAGGGATTCTTCGGAGGGATCGGCAGAACTTCACGATTTCCTGCCCCTTTGGAATCGTTCCGAGGATCACCAGATCGGGTTGCAGCAACCCGATCTTGATCCCACTCTCGTAGAGGTCCCTTGCTACAACGATTTCATGGGTGTCGGAGGAGCGCCGAAGAATCTGTTTCAGGAGTCCCTCCAACAATCGTTTGTTTTCGACCACGAGGATTCTTTTCTTTTCACCGCTCGGCTTGACCGAAAAGGGGATCTGGTAGCGGTCCAGGAACTTTACCAAGTCCACCTCCCGGACCCGACGATGCCCCCCAGGGGTCCGAAAAGAAGTCAGTTTTCCATCGTCCACCCAGCGGATCACTGTCCGAAGGGAGACCTTGCAGACCTTTGCCAGATCCACCGTGGTGTAGACGCGCTCGGTCATGAACCCACCGTCTCTTCGCACACAAGCCGTTTCCGGGAACAGTCCATCCTCTGTCCATCTTCCCATTCGTCATGTCGGCGGCTTTTCTTTAGCGAAGGCCTTGACGAGTTCGTCGCTCACGAAATCGGGCAACACCGTTTCTCTTCCTCCTCGAGCCCACTTGAGGCCCTGTTCTGCTGAGCATGTCCGGCCGATGCGAACACAAGGTATGCCGGCACCTTCCAGGGCGTCCCGAACCCTTCCCTCACAACGAGGGGTCACCACGATCAGCAGGGACCCCGAGGCGAGGAGGCCCATCGGATCGATCCCAAAGGGCGCGGCCACGATTTCTGTCTCCGGCAATACCGGAATCTTCTCCCATTCGAGCCGGATGCCCACGTCCGCGCACGTGGCCAACTCCCGCACACCCTGGACGAGGCCTCCCTCTGTAGGATCATGCAGACCATGGATGTCAGGACCCGCAGCCTCCAGGGCAACTCGGGCGTCCTTGACCACGCTGATCCCAGGCTCCTCGAGAAACCCTCTGGCCTTCTCCAAGACCTTCCCGCTCACCCTCTCCTTCAGAAGATCGCCCCGCTCGCGAGCGATGACACAGGTTCCTTCAACGGCGATCCCCTTTGTCAACAGAATCAGGTCCCCGGGGCGTATGTTGCGCTTGTCCACGAATCGCTCTTTGTTCACCTCGCCGAGCAACTGCCCGACGAGGATCGGCCGATCGAGCCCCAGGGTAATCTCCGTATGCCCGCCACAGACAGTAATTCCCAACTCGGAACAGGCAGCCGAAAGGTCATCGAAGAGGGACTCCACCCCCGCAGCGTCCGTATCGTGCTCGGGGAGGAGACAGGTCACGAGCAACCACTTCGGATCCGCCCCCATACAGACAACATCATTCGCGTTGATGTTCACGAGATACCACCCGATCCGGTCTGTGGCGAACGTAATCGGGTCGGTCTTGGCCACCAGATACCGATCCCCCATGTCGATCACAGCAGCGTCTTCCCCCACCCGGGGCCCGATGCGTACGCGAGCATCGCCCGCAGGCAGCTTGTGGAGAAGGCTTTCCAGAAAGGCTTGGGGGAGCTTTCCGGCGGAGAATGTCTTCTTCATGGTAGAAGAACCCCTGGCACATCTATTAGACTGCTGAAAAATACCACACGCCTTGCGTAACCCGCAAATCTCCAGCCCGATCATGTCATGGAGCCCCCCGGGCAAGCCCGTGGTCCCCTGCGAAGGCAGATGGAGAAGTCGACCTGACCCTACGATGTGGTTCTGGTATGATGAAGTCTATCGAAACAAGAAAAATGGATGTTCCAATGAAAAACTCTAATTCCCCCGATGGGACGTTGAGGACCGTGAGAAAAGAAGCTCACCACCCCCCCGAAAACGTATCGTGCCGGCCCTGGAACAGGCGAGACATCCCCGAACTGGCCCGATTGGCCCGGGAGCTCTATGCCTACATCGAATCGATTGATCCGGTCTGGAGGACATCGCCCGGCGCGGAAGACCACCTGAGAGTCCACCTCACAGACCTCTTCACCACCCGGCACGCAATGTCTTACGTGGCCTGCGACAGAGAGGAGCTTGTCGGGTTCATCACGGGAAGTATCACGCAACGCCCGCCCGTGATCCTGCCTCACCGGGACGGCCTCGTCGACAACGCCTACGTGACCCCCCGCTGGAGGAAGCAGGGCATCGGCACCCGGCTCTGCCGCATGATGCTGGGTTGGTTTGCGGAGCAAGGCGTCGAGGAGGTTCGGATTCATTATCAGGTGAACAACCAGGATGCACTCAGGTTCTGGGAAAGGTTTGGGTTTCGCCCCTGGACCATTCAGGCCCATCTCTGGTTGCCCGGGAAGAACGAACCGGAGACCTGAGGGATGGACAAGAGGAAAGATACGGGTGCCCCATAAAACCGGACGGTGTTCCTGGAACGCAGAGGACCCAGCTCCAGGACATCTTTCAGGTCCTCTGCAACCCAGATCGTGCCGTCTTGTTCCACAAAGACCCCCCTTGCACCCGGGAATCGCCTCAGCAAGGCGATCCCGTCTTGCCTGCCCATGACCATGACCGCCGTGGCCAGGGCATCGGCGATGAACGACTCTTCCGCAATCACCGTGGCGCTCAGGAGGCCTTCGACAGGCCGGCCCGTTCCGGGGTCCATGATGTGGGCAAACTTCCCCTCTTCCGCTTCGAAGTAGCGTTCATACGTACCCGAAGTGACCACCGCTCCTTCCTGTAATGAGAAAAACCCGAGCAGGCGGCCCTCTTCGAAAGGATCCTGTACCCCGATACGCCACGGGGGACTCTCGGCACTGCCTGACGCGCAAATATCGCCTCCCGCATTGATCAATGCGTCCCGGAGTCCCCTTCTGTTCAGCAAGGCCATTGCCTGGTCCACAATGTAGCCCTTCGCAATCCCTCCCAAGTCGAGGCGCATTCCTTCCTTCTCGAGGAAGACCGTTTTCATCTCCCGGTCGACGTGCACCCGCTGATAGCCGACTCGATCCAGAGCCTCCCGGACAGCCTCCTCCCCGGGCAGCCTGCCTCCCCCCTCTCGCTGGATGTCCCCCCAAACGGCCTCCACCGATCCAACCGTCGCATCAAAGGCGCCCCCCGTCATCCGGGATAGGGTCAGGGATTTCTCGATCACATCCAGAAGCTCGCGAGAGACCTTCACCGGCGCCTTGCCTGCCGCCGCATTGATCTTGACGAGTTCGGAAGCAGGGCTGTACAGGCTCATTCGGGAGGAAAGTGCCTCCATGCGATCCAGGGTCGACCGAACCGCCTCGGCCCCGGTCCCCTCTCCCGTCGTCCGCCACACGACCTCGACCAGAGTGCCCATCATCGGCCTGGTGATTCGTTTGATCCCCTGCTTCGCGGGTCCCTTCGGAGAACAGCTGCACAAGAGGCAACAACCCAGCAGCGCCAAGAAACGGGAGCAGGCCCTCCACCCTTCAACTCGGGGCTTCATATGATGATCCATTCGACAAGGGGGGACGGGCCGGATTCAGGCCGGCTCGCAGCCCCCATTTCCCTCCGTTCTTCGGATCTTCCCTTCCTTGATCAGCTTCACCAGGTGGGCTTCCACGGAGAAGTAGGCCATGCCGTGGAAGGATTCCGGGATGTCCGTGTAGATCGCCGACACCAGATCCTCTGTTCTACGAGTGCCCGAGCGAGCGCCCTCCAAGATGGCCCGTT
>JAUWSZ010000603.1 GCA_030609865.1 bacterium
CATCTCTGCCGTGGCGAAACGGGGCGTCGAGAAAGATCGTCGGGCATTCGAGAATCTCCTGCATGATCGGGTAGGCGATGCGAGTGCCGTCACAGGGGCAGGAAGAAGTGGCGAAGAAGGAGTTGTTAGGAAGCTCATCGTTGAGGGCTGCCCCAACAAGGAAGCGGTCCGTCGAGCACGTTTCCGGCGACAGGCCGGCCGCTTCCGCGCTCTCCAGGAACGCATGGATGACGCTTTGGTCAAGACCCGAAAAGAAAGTAGGGTAGAACTCCAGGGACAGGGGCGCGCAGTCGAAGGCATAGAAAAGTTGAGGCATGAGGCCGAACTGGATCATGGCGACCTTTCGACTCTGATCGGTCATGGCTGCGGCCACTTCTTCGTAGTGAGCCACCATGTCGTTCAACATTAACCAAACGAGATCACCGTACGGTTCTAGAGCCGGAGGCGGATTGTCTTTCATTGCCTGGGCCAAGATCGATAGACCGTTGGTCACGGTCATGGTTTTCTCAAAGGGTGTTCCCATTTCCATATGCTCCTTCGATGAAGTCCGTATGGCTTATCCGATCGTTCGGTCGTGGCCCTTCCAGAACGCCTTCTTCACGTCCTTTCTGAGGATCTTCCCTATGGGCGTCTTCGGGATGGCCTCCCAGAATTCGATGGCCTTGGGGCACTTGTACCCCGCCAGCCTGTCCTTGCAGTGCGCGATCAGCTCCTCTGAGGTGGCCTTGTGTCCCGCCTTCAAGACCACGGCTGCCTGCACCCTTTCTCCCCACCTCTCGTCCGGCGCCGAAACGACGGCGCACTCCATGACGGCAGGGTGCTCATAGAGCACGTCTTCTGTCTCCTTCGGGTAGACATTCTCCCCTCCGGTCACGATCATGTCTGCCTTCCGGTCGATAAGGAAGAGATAACCCTCCTCATCGATGTACCCCATATCACCGGTGTGGAGCCAGCCATTCCTGATTGTCTTCGCTGTCTGCTCCTCGTTCTTCCAGTACCCCTTCATCACGTGTTTTCCACTGATCGCGATCTCACCGATCGCACCCACCTCCACCGGGACGCCCTCCTCATCCACAACGCGCAGGTCCGCACACAGGGACTCTTTTCCTGCGCTCGCCAGGAGCCTCGACTGCTCCCCCTCCAGGACGTGATCCCACGGCTGGAGGCCTGTAGCACCGAGGGCTTCGGTCATCCCATAGGCCTGCATGAATCTGTCACCGAACTTCTTGATGCACCTCTTCAGCACCTCCGGAGGGAAAGGGCTTCCGGCGTATGAAATCAGCCGCAGACTCGACAGGTCGAAGGAGTCGATATCCGGATACTCCAGCAGCCACGTGTAAAGGGTGGGCACCATGTTTACGTGGGTGCACTTCTCGTCCTGAATCAGCCTCAGGATCTCGCCGAGATCCGGCTTTCTGTTAATCACCACCCTTCCACCCACGAGCAGTACGGCAAGGGCCGGCCAGAAGGAAACGTGGAACAAAGGCAGCACAAAGCAGGTCGTGTCGTCGTACCGAAAGCCGCAACCAAGAGCAGCCGCAATGGTGGCGGTCATGATGTTGCGGTGCGTAAGCAGCACCCCCTTCGGAAGACCGGTGGTCCCACCGGTGTACATCAGGATGGCCACCTCGTTTTCGTCCACGTCCACATTGGGCTCCTGGGCGGAAGCGCCCTCGAGCAATGCTTCGTAGTACGCGGCCCCGCCGGTCTCGTTATCCAGGGCAATCCAGTCCCGGATACACTGCAGCTCTCCCTTCAGGCCGAGTGCCCTCTCCTCATATTCATCGCCTGCCAGGAAGCAGACCGTTTCGCTGTCGTTCACGATATAGGCAATCTCCGAGTCGGAGAGCCTATAATTCAGCGGCGTCACGCTCATTCCGAGCTTGCCTGTGGCGAAGTAGATTTCCAGGTACTTGTGCGTGTTTGCCGCCAGGACCGCCACGCGGTCGCCTCTCCGGTAACCCATGCCGAGCAGCGCGTTGGCGAGCCGGTTGACCCGGTCATTGAGCTGGCCGTGGGTCAGCCTCGTGCCCTCGAAGACCGTGGCTTCGAAGTCCGGACAGATCCTTGCGCTTTTCCTCGGAATGTCTCCAAGCGTATACATTGTCAGCCTCCGTGCCCATCATGCCCATGACTTCGGGTACCCCATGAACTGCATGATCATGTTCTTGGCCATCTCGTCCGAGATGGGGGAGAAGACCATTTGCTTGTAGTCCCGGAAATGTCTCTGCATGTCGTATTCCATGGCGTACCCCCATCCCCCTAAGATCTCCATGCCCCAGATCGCTGCCTTCTCCGAGGCCCTGCCTGCCACGATCTTGGCCATGCAGGCCTCGATGTGATAGGGCTTTCCCTGGTCGCACAACCAGGCGCACTTGTATATCAGGTTCCTGGCGTTCTCGATCTCGATGGCGATGTCGGCAAGATAGTGCTGGAGGCTCTGAAACCGGGCGATGGGTCCGCCGAAGGCGTGACGCTCCTGGGCATATTCAAAGGCATCCCGGAACGCAGCCTTGGCAACACCCAGGCTCAGCATGGCCGTGCCGATTCTCTCGGGGTTCAAGGTGCCCATCAGTTCGTACCAGCCGTTGTGTAGGGTTCCCACAAGGTTCTCCTTGGGTATGCGGACGTCCTCGTAGACAACCTCGTTGCAGCCGGCGGCGTGACACCCGAGCTTGGGTATGAGCCGGGTCTCCAGGCCTTCCGCAGGCCGGGGCACCAGGAAGGTGGACAGGCCCCTGGTCCGTTTCGCTTCCGGATCCGTAATGGCCACGGTCGTGATATAGTCGGCCATGTGGGCGCCTGTGATGAAGACCTTCCGGCCGTTCAGTCGCCAGTGATCCCCCTCGTCCACTGCCTTGGTCTGAATGGCTCCCAGGATGTCGGTACCCCCTCCAGGCTCGGTCAGCCCGAAGGCAAATTTGAGCTCCCCCTTCGCGAGCCTCGGCAGGTATTTCTCTTTCTGCTCCGGTGTTCCCAGGTGCAGAATCACGGAGGATCCGAGGCCTGTTACTCCCACGCTCAACAGGACTGCAACCGA
>JAUWSZ010000151.1 GCA_030609865.1 bacterium
CAACGTCGAGGGCATTCCCTGAAAGGTTATGAGTCCAGTTCTCTCTTTCACATCGCCCTTCTTGCAGGCCTTTGGTTTACCAGTTCTCGCCCAAGAGCTCGAAATACGCCTGTGGATGAGCACAGGCGGGGCAGGACTGCGGGGCCTCGGTGCCGTCGTGCAGATACCCGCAGTTGAGGCAGCGCCACACAACAGGTTTAGCCTTCTTGAAGACGGTTCCCGCCTCCACGTTCGCCAGGAGTCCGAGATAGCGCTTTTCGTGTTGCTTCTCCGCAATCGAGATCTTCTCGAACTGAATTGCGACCGCTTCGAAGCCCTCTTCCTTTGCCACCTGAGCGAACCCGGGGTATATTTCGGTCCATTCGGCATTCTCCCCCGCGGCCGCACCCTTTAGGTTCTCGGCGGTCGTGCCGACCACACCCGCCGGATAAGCGGCCTGAATCTCGACATCGCCTCCTTTCAGGAACGAAAAGAACCTCTTGGCATGCTCCTTTTCCTGGTTTGCCGTTTCCTCGAAGATCTGGGCGATCTGAACTAACCCTTCTTTCCGTGCCTTGCCCGCGGCGTAGGTGTAGCGGTTCCTCGCCTGTGATTCCCCGGCAAATGCCGTCAGCAGATTCTTCTCCGTCTTGGACCCTTTCAAATCCATCTTTTCTCTCCTTTCCGCCCTGTCTCACTCTGGGCTAGGGCGTTGGTTTAGGTTTTTCTAGGGATGAACACGAGACAACGTGTTCAAGAATACCGCTAATAATAACCATTATTATTAAGAGAGTTTAGGGACTACTTATGGGTTTGTCAACATGGCCTTGAAGGGATTTTCCACAGGTGGTCTGTGCCCTGAGAAGGTGTGAGCCACAACCGCTCGTCCTCCGACACTGCCGAGCTTCATGTTTTCCAATGGATTGGATGCAGGGAGGACTAAAAAGGGCTCAGATTTCCTCTTCAGATACCGTTGATAAGCGTCCCATCCGCTGCGTTGCGCTTCTCAGGTGAGGAAGCTCATGGCTGAAGAGATTCCGTGAACATGATCGCCGATCAAGCGCATACGCTCGAGTTCCTCTTCACCCATCGGGCCTGCCTCGAGGGCCGTGAGACCGGCGGCCATCTCGTCATCGTTCTTCGGACCGCAAACGGCAACCTGTACGGCCGGATGGGAGAGAACGAACCGGTAGCAGTCCGGGGCCGTGGGTGGGGACATCCCGTTGGGCATCTTTTTCGGGTCGAGCAGGTCTCCCCACCGGGTGTTCGTGAAAGAGACGATTCCCGGACCTTCTTTTTCGGGCAGAGCGGGGAAGATCTCCTGCTCTGCTCCCCGGTGCGCCGCATTGTACCGGATATGAAATACATCGTAGCGGCCGTCACGCAGGTACTGTTGGAACAGGGGACGCTGATGGGTTGAGATGCCCAGGAACCGAAAGCGTCCCTGCTCTTTCAGGCGCTCCACCACGTTCAGGATTCTCGGGCTGGGGGGCCTGTCATACCAGCCAAGGAGGAGAACGTCCGCCTGCTCGATCTTCAGGTTGCGCAGGCCATTTTCGACGCTCCTCGGGATCCACCCGGCCTGTCGAACATAGCACTCCAGCACGACGACCAGATCGTCCCGTTGTGAGCGGGCAATATCTCGAATCGCCTGGCCCATTCCAGGGGTTCTGACAGAGCCCCAGAAGAAGTAATTCACTCCCTCGTCAAAGGCCATCCGACATGCTCTCTCTGAGACGCCGTACGCAGAGCCGATACCCAGCCGGGAAACCTTGACCCCTGTACGGCCCAGAGACACCTTCTCCGTAAGATCGCTCATCGGGTTCCCCCCCCTTCTCCGTCCCTCTTCTCCGGAATCCGGGGCAGGCCCAGGAGTTCGAAGATCCCGAACAGGGTGACGGCCAGGCGCCTGACCAGGTCCTTGAATCGCCCAGCAAAGCCCATGATGACCCTCCTTGTCTTCCGCTGACTCTTGCGCGGATTGGCTTATCCTGTCTCGCCGGCCTTCGCCCGACGCCGGGTGCCCGGACAATACGATTCCCGCTTCAAGATGCTACTTCGACTCACATTTGTAAAGTGAGACAAGACGAAACATTTGTCCCCTTTTCGGAATCAATAACAGTAATAAACTTTTAAATAGGAGACAAACATCCATGGGAAACCCAGATCTCAGCCCCTACAAAGAAATGCTGGAGAGATTCCAGGAAAAACGTCAGCAATTGCTGGCCGAGTCGGATCTCCACCATGCGCATGGCCTGCCCCTGAAGTTTCTCCGCCAGCAGGCACAGTTTACCACGCCCGCCAGTAACTACGACATGGCGCTCAAGGCGGTCGAGAAGGGGAGCAGTGCCACAGCGAGGATCCTCGATAAGTTTCACATCTCCCTCGCCGAGCTTTCGGAAACCCTCGAGGTGCCCGTGTCCGCCCTCGAGGCCGAGCTGGGAGTCGAACCCCACTCGCCCTTCGTGATGATCGACAGCGAAGATGCCCAGGCCCTTCTGGAGGATGTGATCCTTCGCGGCCGGGAGAACGCAATCAAGGTCTTCCGTGAAGCGAAATGGGGACCGACCCTGCGATTTTACAGGCCGAGCGGGTTGCGCCTGGATTTCTGCCTGGACGACCTGGTCACCGTCCTCACCGAGGCAGGAAAGGACCTGCCTCCCGACCAGTATCCTGTAGACGGGATCGTCTGGCCCAAGGCGGAACAGCCCGAGGAGATCGCCTTCGTGTGTGAGGTGCTCGAAGGGATCGAAGACAGGCTCGGCCTCGAGAAGAACCGGATCAAACTCGAATTCCTTGTGGAATCGGGATGGGCAGTGGCGCAACTGCCCCTCCTCGTGAAGGCGGCCATGCCCCGACTCGCCGGAATCATCTTCGGGATCGCCGATTACTCGGCCGACATCGGGCTCCCAACGATTCACAACGACCACCCGGTCTGCGATTGGGCCCGGGCGGCCATCGTCAACATGGCGGGCACGGTCGGTGTGCCGGCCATCGACAACATGACCGTGGACTACCCGGTTGCAGACAGCCGGCTTTCTGACGGGGAGAATCACCTGTTCATCAAGAAGCGCATCAAGTACGTCTTCGACGACGCCCGGCACGGTGAGCAGCTCGGCATGGACGGAAAATGGGTGGGCCATCCTCTTCAGTTGTTCGCCGTACGACTCGCCTACCGGCTGGCGCTGCCCGAAGAGGAGATCCGCACCGAAACCGACAAGATCCTGAGCTATGCCCAGGCCGTGGCAGACGAACAGGGGGCCACGATCATCGAGGGCGTGATGAGTGACCGTGCCACCGACCGGCACGCCCGGAACAAGCTGCGCAAGGCGATCGCCCTGGGCCTTCTAGACCCGAAAAAAGGTGCCGAACTCGGCCTGATCAGCCAGCAGGAGCTGAGGGAGATCGCGTGACGGAGGGTCTGTGTCCGAAAAAGAGCCTGTAGCCATCGACATGTTGAAGCAAGCCGAGGATTCTCTGGACGCGGCTCGCCGGCTGATGAACAAGACGCTGCGGGCCCTGCACGAGCGGGCGGTCCGCGACGGACGGGTCTCCCCGGATGCCATGGACAGTTTTCAGTCGGTCTGTTACGACGTCGCCCTGAGCGCCTCGGAGCAGACGGCTGCCCGGGCCATGATCGACTATGCCCGCAAGGCCCGCAGCCGTCTCGAGACAGGGTTGTCTCTGGAGGAAAGGCTCGCCTCGCTCTTCGTCGCCGAGGCGGTCCGGAACCTCCACGGCCGGATTGCCTTCCGCATGGAAGACTTCGGGCTGGCCCTTGAAGACCTTGCAGGAACACTCGGGCGGGCGGATGTTCAGTCCTTCTGTTCGGGTCAGCTTGCAGGCGCGAATCTGGAAGCGGTCGCCGATACCGTCAAGAGGAAAGGGGGCAGCACGGGGACAGTTCTACTCGAGGAGAAGCACAAGGAGGTTCGCGAGACCTTTCGCTCCTTTGCCGATCGTGTCGTCATTCCCCTGGCCGACCGCATCCACCGGGAGAAGAGACTCGTGCCGGACGAGATTCTTCAACCCTTAAAAGAGATGGGTGTTTTCGGCCTTTCGATCCCGAAAAGGTTCGGAGGGCGGCAAAGCGACGACCAGGAAGACAACCTTTCGATGATCCTGGCCACAGAGGAGCTTTCCAGGGGGTCTCTGGGTGCGGCGGGCAGCCTGATCACACGTCCCGAGATCCTTGCCCGGGCCCTGCAGGCAGGCGGGACCCGGGAACAGCAGGACCGCTGGCTGCCCCGGCTTGCAGCAGGGGAAACCCTGGGCGCGGTCGTCGTTACGGAGCCGGATTACGGCTCGGATGTGGCTTCGATGAAGCTGAAGGCAGCGCGGACCGACAAGGGCTGGCTCCTCAAGGGAACCAAAACCTGGTCAACCTTTGCGGGCAAGGCGAATCTGCTGTTGGTGCTCGCGAGGACGGACCCGGACCCGGCAAGGGGCCACAAAGGGTTGTCCCTGTTCCTCGCGGAGAAGCCCTCCTTCGACGGCCTCGAATTCGAGCACGTCCAGCCGGGAGGGGGAAAGGTCCGGGGCGGGGCCATTCCCGCCATCGGATACCGGGGAATGCACTCCTTCTGGCTCGTGTTCCAGGACTACTTCGTTCCAGAAGAATGCCTCCTGGGAGGCGAAGAAGGGCTCGGCAGGGGCTTCTACTACCTGATGGCCGGCTTCGCAGGGGGCCGAATCCAGACGGCTGCCCGCGCCGTCGGCGTGATGCAGGCAGCCTTCGAGCAGGCCATGTCGTACGCATCGAAGCGGACCACCTTCGGCAAGCCCATCGGGGACTACGAGCTCACCGGGGCCAAGCTGGCCCGCATGGCCATGCTTCTCGCCGCGAGCAGACAGTTCACATACGCGGTGGGACGGATGATGGATAAGGGTGAAGGCCAGCTGGAGGCCAACATGGTGAAGCTGTTCACATGCAAGGGCGCCGAGTGGCTCACGCGCGAGGCGATGCAGATTCATGGGGCCAAGGGCTACGCAGAGGGCTCACCGGTAAGCCGCCATTTCGTGGACGCGCGCGTCCTGTCAATCTTCGAGGGCGCTGAGGAAATCCTGGCCATCAAGGTGATTGCCCGCAGCCTGATCGAACAGGGCGTGTTCAACTGAAATGCTCCGGCGACGGTAGCGACACGAGGTGCAAGAAAATGCCTGTCACCTTCTCACCCCCTCCGCAACAGGAACTGGCCCCGAACCGGGAGGCCATTGCCGACCGCGCGCGCTTCCCACGATACGGTCGAACCCTGGAGGACTTCGTCCCGGGCACTGTGTTCGAGCACCCGCGGGGGTTCACCATCGACAAAGGGGTTGCCAGGTCTTTCGCAGCCGCTTTCCTGCATGCAAACCCGCTGTACCTGAACGACGAGTATGCAAGGGCCCACGGATTCCCGGCCTCACCTGTCTGCCCACAGCTGGTCTTCAATCTGGTTCTGTCCCTGGGCGTGCAGAACGATTCCGAGAAGGCGATGGCCAACCTGGGCTACTACAACGCCCGGTTCCTCAGGCCTGTCTATCCCGGCGACACCCTGCGCGCATTGACGCGCGTTCACGCCTGCCGGGAACGGGGCGAGGGAAAGCCGGGAATCGTCCACATTCATACACTCGGCCTGAACCAGTCGGATCGGGTCGTCCTGCAATACGAGCGAAAGATCATGGTGCCCCCGAGCGGGAAGGCTCCTGAAAGGGCGGATGCAGGGTTGACCGAGGCCGCAAGCTTCCCGTGGGAGGAGGACGCTCGTGTGGAGCTTCCGCTCGCAAGCGGCCCCTACCCGACAGGGCTCACAGGAGGCAAGACGTACCTGGAGGACTTCGCGCCGGAAGACATCATCGTGCACGAGCACGGCCGAACCATCACCGACGAGCACATGTACTGGACCTGTCTCGTGGACAACACCCATCCCCTGCACACGGACCGGATCTACAGCACGGGCCTGGGCGGCCCGATGAGCGGGGAGCCGATCGTCTACGGCGGTCTGGTCTTTGCCTGGCTGGAGGGCCTGGCCAGCCGGGACATCTCGGAGAATGCCCTCTGGCAACTCGGCTTCACAGAGGGGTACCACACCCAGCCCGCCCGGTCGGGAGACACCGTTGCGGCCCTGTCCCGCGTCCTGGCGATCGATCCGGGTCCGCCCGAACTCGCCGCGGGCATCCTGACGCTCCAGCTGATAGGCGTGAAGAACGTGAGCGGTCCGCGAACGTTGGAAGAGCACGGTGCAGACCTGTTTATCAAGGAGAACGACAAGAAGAAGCTGGGGAAAGAGAAGATCCCTTCCAAGATTTTCGAGATCGAACAACGGTTTCTCGTTAAGCGGCGAAGCCCAGGTAAGAGGTGAAAGGTCAAAGGTCAAAGGAAGAAGCTTGAGGGGTCAGGGATCAGGGGTCGGGGGTCAGGCCCCGCCCCGCTTGCGCGCCCGAGCCCGAATTCGACGAGGACGACGAGGAGGACGAGCGTTGCCAGGATTGGGAGGTACCCGTAACCTTTTCCAACTGGAGGGTGAAATGAACAAGGATCCGAAGGACATGAGTCGGGAGGAACTCAAATACATGGAATACGAACGGGTTCCCGAAGTCCCCGTAGGCACGGTCCCCCC
>JAUWSZ010000248.1 GCA_030609865.1 bacterium
CCGAGCAGGGCGCCACGAAAGCACTCCGTCAGGGTATCCTTGATGCCTTCAACTGCCAAGATGTTTTCCTCTCTGGATGGGTTAGGCTTCCAAGTCACCCCACTAGATCGTCAGGGAGGCCGAAGTCTGATAAACTTTTTATGAGATATATCCCATCCCTCCCCAATCTGTCGAGTGTGGCGGAATGTTGCTCGTCTCCGTGAGGAATGTGAGAAGTTGGATCGGTTTGCTCCTGATCCCTGTCTTGTGGATGGGCATCCCTGCCGATGGGCAATGCGTCCCTGGAAAGAGCCTGACGGAACAAGTGAGTGACGGGCTGAAAAAGAAGCTCTCCCTGCCGGAGAGCCAGGGACCGTCGTTCTGCAGGAAGGAGGTTCTCTGCGGGCAGGTCGTGCTTGCCCGTTTCTACCAGCAACGCGCCTTTCAGCCCGCGTGGATGGACGGGGAGGGCCGTTTCGTGCAGGCAAAGGATCTGGTGGATTCGATTCACGAGTGTTCCCTCGAAGGCCTGAATCCTGATGTCTACCATCTGGCGACGATCGAGGCCCTGCTGGCGGCTGATGAGGGGGCCCGCGTCGCCGGAAGGCCGGTGGAGCCGGAGGTCCTGTCCGATCTCGATCTACTGCTTACGGACGCCTTTCTCATCTATGGTTCCCATCTGTTGTCCGGACGTGTGGATCCGGAGACAATCCACACAAGATGGTTAGTAAGAAGCCGGGAAACGGACCTGGCCGGGCTCCTGCAGGCAGCGCTGGAGAAGAAGGAGGTGCACAAGGCCCTGGCGGGGCTCGTGCCGGAATACCCTGAGTACATGAGTCTCCGAGAGGCCCTCCATGAATACAGGGCGATTTCCGAACGAGGCGGCTGGCCGCCCGTCCCGGAGGGGCCCACCTTGCACAAGAACGACTGGGACCCGCGCGTTGCCGCCTTGCGTGCCCGGCTGGTCGCTACAGGAGATCTGGGCACGAACGAGGGGGCGGCCCCAGAGGTTCTCGACGACCACGTGGAGCGAGCGGTTCGCGGATTTCAAAGCAGACACGGATTGACGGTGGACGGCGTGGTCGGTCCCGCGACGCTGGCGGCACTCAACGTGCCGGTGGAGGCCCGGGTCCGCCGGATCGAGCTCAACATGGAAAGATGGCGCTGGCTCCCTGATGACCTTGGAACAAGATACATCCTGGTCAATACGGCCGATTTCTTCCTGCAGGTTGTGGAGGCGGAAGGGACGGTGCTCGCCATGCGGGTCGTTGCGGGCAGAAAGGCAAGACGCACTCCGGTGTTCAGTGGCAAGATGACCTACCTGGTCCTGAACCCGTACTGGCACGTCCCGCACAAGCTCGCCGTTCGGGACATCCTGCCCAAGATCAAGAAGGACCCGGGCTACCTGGATCGGCACGGGTTTCGTGTCTTCGAGAGCTGGGAGGAACTCGCGCCGGAGATCCCTCCGGAAACGATCGACTGGTCGAGTGTCACGGAGCGCAACTTCTCTTTCAAGCTTCGCCAGGATTCAGGGCCCACGAACGCGCTGGGTCGGGTGAAGTTCATGTTCCCGAACAAATTCGCCATCTACCTGCACGACACGCCTTCACGCTACATGTTCAAGCGAAACCAGCGCGATTTCAGCTCCGGCTGTATACGCGTCGAGGCCCCGATCGATCTGGCAGTCTACGTACTGCGGGGCGACCCGAAATGGACGCGGGAAGAGATCCTTTCCGCGATCGAGAGCCGGGGAAACCGAATCGTGTGGCTCCCGGAGTCGATTCCGGTGCATGTCCTGTACTGGACCGCTTGGGTCGATCGGGAGGGCGCCCTGCATTTTCGCCGTGATGTGTACGGTCGGGATGGACCTCTGGATAGGGCGCTCGGGGAGGGGCCGCTCCGCTACCAGTAACGGACCCGTCCCACATCGATGTGGACGAAGTCCGGGCCCGGGTAGTAGCCCACTCCACCGCCCTTCAGATCGACGGCCGCACGGTGCAATACCGGAAGGTCGAAGCCCGGCAGGCGGATGTCCAGGGCCTTGCCCTGGAGATGGAGGCTCCTGGTGGCCACGCCATGACCGCCGGTACGCAGGAGGGCGTTCGTTTTCGGAGAACGGTATCCTGAGATTATGTGGAAGGGGCCACGGGCACCGAGACTCTCTCCGAGGGCATGCGCCAGATCCAGGAGTTGGACGTCGATGGGCTTGGTCTCACCCGTCCTGTGATCCCGCAGGATGTGGTCTATTCCGGTCAGGGCCTCGTCCAGGTATTTTCCCCGAGCCCAGTAGGCCACTTCGAGATCCTCTCCCGTGTGGGTGTTGTAGAAGGAGAGGGACCTTTCCCGCGTCGAGAATCCTCGAACCGCTGCAAATCCCCGGCCCGGAATGGCGGCCGATAGCAGGCCCACGACGCCCCACTGGAGGACACGGCGCCGGCTTATCTGACGCTCCTGTGGAACGATTTTGTAATCCGTTGGGCGCATCGATTGCTTCTTTCCCGTTCTAAGCATTCAAACAGGTTAGAAAATTCCGTTTTTTGAGAGTGCCCGGAAGCTTAAAAGACTAGCTTCTGGGGCTGAATAAAGCAAGAACCATGCCTTCTGCTTCGACAAGGAGGCTGTTCCGAGAATAGCTTCGTTGTACGGGAGGGAGGGTCATTTCCGGAATCTCCGGATCAGATCCAGGAACTGCGGCGCCCCGGCCATTTCGGTCAGGAAGGCCTTTTCTGTCGCAAGATGAACGAGGAGATCCGCATTCTGGGACGAGTACATCATCGCCTTGATGGCGGCTGCCGCCTTCGGCGGGACAGCGGCTATCCGTTCAGCCAGGGCCTGGGTGTCATCGAGAAAGGTCTCTTCCGGGAAGAACTTGCTCACGATGCCGAATCGCTTCGCTTCCTCCTCGCAGATCGGCTCCCCTGTCAGCGCGATTTCGAGGGCCCTGGAGATCCCGACCATCTTCGGAAGGAAATAGTTGACGCCTCCGTCGCCGGTGAGCCCGATGAGGGAGTAGGCATAGTGAAGCCGAAGCGTTTCGGTGGCCACCCGGATGTCGCACGCCAGGGCCAATGCCGTTCCGTAGCCGGCCGCCACCCGGTTGACCGCTGCGATGACCGGCTTGTCCGCCTGCCGGATCTCGGCGATCGCCTTGTGCGCGATCGTGGCCATGATGTCGATGCGCTTCGCCGGGTCAGGGTCCTTTCCTACTTCGGTTACGTCCGCCCCTGCCGAAAAGGCGCGCCCCTTTCCTGTGAGCACCACGACCCGGGTCTGATCGTCCGCCAGGGCCCGGCGAAGGGCTTCCAGGGCCTCCTTGCCGAGCGCTGTGCTGAAGGCGTTCAGTACCCTAGGCCGGTTGAGGACCACCCACGAGACGGGGCCCTTGGTCTGACAGATCACATGCTTGAAAGACATTGCGACTCCTGCATCACTTGTTCGAATACTGCTCCACCAAGAGGTATTTGGTCACCTTTCCGGTGGGGGTCCTGGGAAGGGGTGCATCCATCCAGATGATCTTCTTCGGCACCTTGAAGCCTGCGATCCTCTCCTTGCAGTAGCTGATCAGTTCCTCCTCGGTGACCGATGTCTCCGGCGCCTTGACCACGACACCCGTGACCATCTCGCCCCAGGTGTCGTGCGGGAGCCCGATGACCGCACAGTCTGCAACGCCCGGATGGCTGAGCAGCATGCTCTCCACCTCCACGGCGAAGACGTTCTGGCCGCCGGAGATGATCATGTCCTTGACCCTGCCGGAAAGATACAGGAACCCTTCTTCATCAAATCTCCCCAGGTCTCCGGTGTGGACCCACCCGTCTTTGAAAACTTCGCGGGTCTTCTCTTCATTCTTAAAATAGCCGGCCGGGGCGGTAGGCGCCCTGCCGATGATCTCGCCTGCCTCGCCGACCGGAACATCCTTGCCCTGGGTGTCGACGATGCGCACCTCGGCAGAAAAGATGACCTTCCCCACGGAGTCGGGCTTCTTCTCCTTCTCCTCGGGCCCCAGTTGCGTGAGAATCCCGGTTTCCTGCAGGCCGTAGTATTCGTAGATGTTCGGGCAGATGCGCCTCTTCACCTCCTCAAGGAGGCTTGGGGCAAGGGGCGCTGCGGCAAAGACCAGGGCACGCAACGAACTCGGGTCGTGCTTGTCCACCTCGGAAAGGGAGAGCACGAAGCTGGCCATCGTAGGGACCCAGTTGGAGATCGTTACCTTCTCGGACTCGATCAGCTCGAGCATCTTCTGTGCCTGGAACTGGTGGATCACATTCCTGGCGCCGGTGTATATCCCGATGCCGCACCAGGCAAAGCCGACCCTCCCGAAGATCGGGAAGGCGGTGAGGATCACGTCCTCGCGGGTTACATCGTGCAGCATGGCCATGATAAAGGCGGTGGCGTTGTTGTAGTGGGTGAGGAAATAGCCCTTGGGCAGGCCCGTTGTTCCGGAGGTAAGGTTCAGGTACTGGATGTCCTCTTCCGAAATGTCCACGTTCGGTTCCTCGGGAGAGGATTGACGGACAAGTTCCTCGTAGTCCACGGCGAATCCGGGGAGGTCCTCGCCCATGCCCACGAAATGCGCGATATTTGGAAGCGCCTCTCGTATCTGACCCGCCACCTCGGAAAAGCATGGGTCGAACAGGAGGGCTTCGGCCCCGCAGTGGGTCATGAGTTCGATCATCTCCGCCGGAGCGAGCCGGTAGTTCAGGGGGATGCCTATGATGCCGGCCTTGGCCAGGGCAAAATAGATCTCCACGATCTCGGCCCGGTTCGTGCAGAGAAAGGCGGCCACGTTCCCCTTCTTGAGACCCATGGACATGAGCCCGTTGGCAAGGCCGTTTGCACGGCGATTGACTTGCCGGAAGGAGAATCTTCGTCCGGTGAAAGAGCAGTAGATCGCCTCTCGATTACCGTACCGTATTGCTGCAACGCGAGCGATGTTTCCGACGGCAAGTGTTCCTGTGGCTTTCTGTCCCATGGCTTTCCCCCCTATTCCCCTGGTAAATCCCAAGGCTCATCGTGCCTGCATCCTCAGTGCACCGTCCAGGCGGATGACTTCTCCGTTGAGCATCGGGTTCTCGACGATGTGCCGGGCCAGGATGGCGAACTCGGTCGGTTTGCCCAGCCGGCTCGGGAAGGGGGCCATCTGGCCCAGGGAATCGAGCACCTTTTCCGGGAGCCCCATCAGCAGGGGGGTGAGAAACAGCCCGGGAGCGATCGTCATGACCCGGATGCCGTGCTGTGCGAACTCACGGGC
>JAUWSZ010000138.1 GCA_030609865.1 bacterium
CACGTGGACTGCCCGGGCCACGCGGACTACATCAAGAACATGATCACCGGGGCGGCCCAGATGGACGGGGCCATTCTGGTCGTCGGGGCCGATGACGGTCCCATGCCGCAGACCCGCGAGCACATCCTGCTGGCCCGTCAGGTGGGTGTCCCTCACGTCGTGGTCTTCCTGAACAAGGTGGACATGGTCGACGACGAGGAGCTCATCGAGCTGGTGGAGCTGGAGGTCCGGGAGCTTTTGAGCAAGTACGAGTTCCCCGGCGACGACATTCCGATCGTCCGGGGTTCTGCGTTGAAGGCCCTGGAGAGCGGGGATCCGGACGCCCCGGAGGCGAAGTGCATCCTGGAGCTGATGGAGGCGGTGGACGCCACGATACCGGTCCCGGAGCGGGCGCTGGACAAGCCGTTCCTCATGCCCATCGAGGACGTTTTCACGATTTCGGGACGCGGCACGGTGGTCACGGGCCGGCTGGAGCGCGGCGTGATCAAGGTAAGCGACGAGCTGGAGCTCGTGGGCTTCCGGCCCACCCAGAAGACGGTGTGCACGGGCGTGGAGATGTTCCGCAAGATCCTGGATCGGGGCGAGGCGGGCGACAACATCGGTGTGCTTCTGCGCGGGATCAAGCGGGACGAGGTCGAGCGGGGCCAGGTGGTGGCCAAGCCGGGCTCGATCACGCCGAACACGAAGTTCGAGGCGCAGGTGTACGTGTTGACCAAGGAGGAGGGGGGCCGACACACGCCCTTCTTCCCGGGATACCGGCCTCAGTTCTACTTCCGCACCACGGACGTGACCGGTGTGATCCAGCTTCCCGAGGGGGTCGAGATGGTCATGCCCGGGGACAACATCAACATGAAGGGCGAGTTGATCACCCCGGTGGCCCTCGAGAAAGAGCTTCGATTCGCCATCCGTGAGGGCGGCAGGACCGTCGGCGCCGGAGTCGTCATCGAAGTCATCGAGGATTAGGAGCGTTTGGCTATTAGCTATTAGCTTTTAGCCCTTAGCAGGAACGCCCAACCGCCAAAGACTTAATAGCTAACAGCTAATGGCTAACAGCCGGGGATTGGGCAGTCTACACAAGGCTGCTGAACATACGGGGAGGAAGGGTACCAAATGCCATCTGACATCGTCACCCTCGCTTGTGGGGAATGCAAAAGGAGAAACTATTCCACCACGAGGAACAAGAAGAAGACACCTGACAAGCTCTCCATGAAAAAGTATTGCCGTTTCTGTCGGACCCATACGCTTCACAAGGAAACGAAATGAAACGGAATGAAGGCCAGTAGCTCTAACGGTAGAGCACCGGACTCCAAATCCGGGTGATGGGGGTTCGAATCCCTCCTGGCCTGCCAACAGCAACAGGAAAACCTCAGCGTCTCAGCAAGAAAGAAACGGATCGAAGATGGTTGAAAAGATCAAGCAGTTCTTGAAAGAATTCCGGATCGAGATGAAAAAGGTAAGCTGGCCCACCCGGAAAGAGATCGTGGCCTCTACGGGCGTCGTGCTGGTCGTTGTCATGCTCATCTCTTTTTACCTCGGCGCGGCAGATCTCCTCTTTTCAAAGTTGCTACGGCTCATGTTGAGTTGAAACCGTCGGGGCACCCCAACGAACACTTGTCCTTGGAAGAATCCATGTCAAAACAATGGTATGTGGTGCACACCTACACGGGCTACGAAATGAAGGCCAAGCAGAACCTCGAGGACAGGGTCAAGCAGCTGTCCAAGGAGGATCTTTTTGGGGAGATCCTCGTGCCCACGGAAAACATCGTGGAACTCGTCAAGGGGAAGAAGAAGGAAACGAAGAGAAAGTTCTTCCCAGGCTATATCCTCGTCAACATGGTGCTGAACGGAGAGACCTGGTACATCGTGAAGAACACGCCCAAGATCACCGGATTCGTCGGTGGCGGCACGACCCCTCCTCCCATTCCGGAAGGCGAGGTCAAACGGATCACTCAGCAGATTGCCGACGGCTCCCTCAAGCCGAAACCGAAGGCGGTGTTCGAAAAGGGAGAGGGCGTCAGGATCATCGACGGCCCCTTCACCAGCTTCAACGGCGTCGTGGAAGATGTCAGGCCTGAAAAAGGAAAGCTGCGGGTTTCGGTCAGCATCTTCGGAAGATCGACACCCGTGGAATTGGATTTCACACAAGTGGAAAAAAGCTAAAGGACGGTAGATCGCATCATGGCAAAAAAGATGATCGCATCGGTCAAGTTGTTGGTGCCCGCCGGTCAAGCGAACCCTGCCCCTCCGGTGGGCCCGGCCCTTGGTCAGCACGGCGTGAACATCATGGAGTTCTGCAAGGCCTTCAACGCCAAAACGCAGAACCAGGAGGGAATGTTGATTCCTGTCGTACTCACCGTGTACGCAGATCGTTCCTTCTCCTTCATCACGAAGACCCCTCCTGCATCGGTTCTCCTCAAGAAGGCGGCCGGCATTGCAAAGGGAGCGAACAACCCAGGCAAGGAAGAGGTCGGCAAGGTAACGAAGCAGCAGGCACTCGACATTGCCAAGCAGAAACTCGAGGACCTCAATGCAGTCGATTTGGAGAATGCCTTCCGAATCATCGAGGGCACGGCGAGAAGCATGGGCATCCAGATCGTAAAATCCTGAATTCAACTCTTTCGACGAGAGATGGGCGAGAGTCATGGCAAAGCGTGGAAAGCAATACAGGCAGGCAAAGGAAACGTACGATTCGACGAAAGCGTATCCTGTTGACGAGGCCCTGGGCCTTTTGTCGCAGCTGCACTTCGCCAAGTTCGACGAATCCGTCGACGTGGCCGTGCGCCTCGGCGTGGACCCGAAGCGAGCGGATCAAATGGTGAGAGGCACCGTCACGCTTCCTCATGGAACCGGCAAGCAGATCCGCATCGTCGCCTTTGCCAAGGGGGAGAAAGAGAAAGAGGCCGAAGAGGCGGGTGCGGATGTTGTGGGAGGGGAAGACCTCGTCAAGAAGATTTCCGAGGAAGGCTGGCTGGAATTCGACAAGGCCGTTGCCACCCCCGACATGATGTCTCACGTCGGAAAGATCGGAAAAATCCTCGGGCCTCGCGGACTGATGCCCAACCCGAAGGTGGGGACCGTTACGTTCGAATTGAAGAAGGCCATACAAGAACTCAAGGCTGGAAAAACGGAGTTCCGCGTCGACAAAGTGGGAAACGTGCACGTTGCCATCGGCAAGGTTTCCTTCGGCTCCGAGAAGCTGAGAGAGAACTTCCTGATTTTGCTCGACGCTCTCCTCCGGGCAAAACCGGCGGCCAGCAAAGGAACGTACGTGAAGAACGTGGCCGTTTCGACCACCATGAGCCCCGGTGTAAAAGTCGATCCCGCGAATATTCGGACGCTCCTCCGATAATTTCGCCCGGGCAAAAGGCCACTGCATGGGAGAAGGAAATTGAACCGCACAGAAAAAGAACAAACCGTTGCTTCGTTGTACAGCGGGTTTTCGGACGCTACCTTCGTCAGCCTCGTGGCTTTCAAGGGACTGAATGTTCCGGAAATCTCCTTGCTGCGTCACGAACTGCGAGCCGCCGGGACCGAATTCCGGGTCGTGAAGAACACGCTTGCTCGACGAGCCATCAAGGGCACCGACCTCGAACAGCTCGAGGAGCACTTCGTGGGTTCCACGGCCGTCGCCATGACGAACCAGGACCCGGCGGCTCCCGCGAAGATCCTCGCCAAGTTCGCCAAAAACAACCCCAAGCTGGAAGTCCGAATCGGCTTGTTGTCCGGGAAACCCCTCTCCAAGGAGAGCATCGAGAGACTCTCCAAGCTTCCGCCGCGTGAAGTCCTCCTCTCGATGTTGTTGGGAACCCTCAAGGCCCCGACCAGCGGCCTGGTCAACGTTCTGTCCGGGGTGTTGTCGAAGTTTCTCCGTACGCTCCATGCCATTCAACAGGAAAAGGAAAAGTCAGCCAATACTTGATGATACCTAGAAGACCCCAAGGAGGTGCAATCCAATGCCAGAGGTAACAAAAGTAGACGTAATGCAATTCATCGAGAACATGACCGTCCTGGAGCTATCCGAGCTCATATCCGATCTCGAGGAAAAGTTTGGCGTGACCGCTGCCGCCCCGATGGCCGCGGTGGGCGCGATCCCAGCTGGTGCCGCTGGAGATGCTGCTGAGGCACAGGCGGAGGAGAAGACCGAATTCGACGTCGTCCTGACGAGCTTTGGCTCCCAGAAGATCCAGGTGATCAAGGTGGTCAGAGCGGTCACCGGGCTCGGCCTCAAAGAGGCAAAGGACCTCGTGGAAGCCGCTCCGAAACCTGTCAAAGAAGCCATCCCGAAGGAAGAGGCGGAAGACATCAAGGGCAAACTGGAAGAGGTCGGGGCGGAAGTGGAACTCAAGTAATCATACCGTGCCGTCCAGTTTCCGTATGCGTGCGTTTTCCGTGCTGTAGGGAAGCCCCAACCGCTCTGTTTTCTCGTTTCCGTCTCACAAGGAGACAACTATGGATTCGCTCAATCTTCATCGTAAACGATATCGAAGATCGTTCAATAAGATTGAAGAAATCCTCGATTATCCCAACCTCATCGATATCCAGAAGAGTTCGTACGAGAACTTCCTTCAGGCCCAGTCGCCCCCCGAGAAGCGCAAGCCGATCGGCATGGAGGAGGTCTTCCGAAGCGTCTTCCCGATCAAGGACTTCAACGAGACCTGTTCTCTCGAGTACGTGAAATATGCACTCGGAAAACCGAAGTACGACGTAGACGAGTGCACGCAGCGAGGCATGAGCTTCGCCATCCCGATCAAAATCATTGTCCAGCTCGTCAAGTGGGACAAGGACCCGGACACGGGCGTCCAGAGCATCCGGGATGTGAAGGAACAGGAAGTCTACTTCGGAGAGATCCCCCTCATGACCGACAACGGTACCTTCATCATCAACGGTACCGAGAGGGTGATCGTCAGCCAGATGCACCGCTCCCCGGGCGTCTTCTTCGACCACGACAAGGGGAAGACCCACACGGGCAAGGTTCTCTACTCTGCACGCATCATCCCCTATCGGGGCTCCTGGCTCGACTTCGAGTTTGACGCGAAAGACATCCTCTACGTGCGTATCGATCGCCGCCGGAAGCTCCCGGCCACGATTCTGCTCAAGGCCCTCGGGTACACCACCGACGAGCTTCTGAAGCATTTCTACAAGACGGAGGAGATCTTCGTCGAGGAGGGGAAGAAGCTCACCCAGAAATTCGACCCCCAGGTGCTCGAAGAGAAGCAAGTCACGAAGGACATCCGCGATCCGGTCACCGGAGACCTTCTGCTTCGCAAGGGCAAAAAATTCCTGCGGCCCGCCATCAAGAAGCTCCAGAAAGCCAAGGTGAAGCGGATCCCTGTTCAAACGGAAGACGTGGTCGGCTGTTACGCGGCCGCAGACATCACGGACATGAAGACGGGCGAGATCCTGGTCGAGTACAACGAACCGATCACAGAGGAGAAATTCGAGGAAATCCTCGCTCGAGGGATCAACTCTTTCTCCGTTCTTCACCTCGACGACATCATGATCGGCCCTTCCCTTCAGCAGACCCTGCTGATCGACAAGGTCACCACACAAGAAGAGGCGATCCTGGAGATCTACCGGCGTCTCCGCCCGGGGGACCCGCCAAACCTCGACACGGCCGCCGTGTTCTTCAACAACCTGTTCTTCAACCAGGACCGTTACGACCTCTCGAAAGTCGGACGGCTCAAGCTCAACTATAAACTCGAACTGGATACGCCGCTGGACATCCAAACCCTCCGGAGGGAGGACATCCTGGCGGTGGTTCAATACCTTCTACAGGTCCGCAACGGCCACGGAAGCATCGACGACATCGACCACCTGGGCAACCGCCGGGTGCGTTCGGTCGGGGAGTTGCTCGAGAACCAGTACCGCATCGGTATGGTCCGCATGGAGAAGGCAATCCGGGAGCGCCTGAGCCTCCAGGAAGTGGACACGCTGATGCCCCACGATCTCATCAACGCGAAGCCTGTTTTTGCGGTCGTGAAAGAGTTCTTCGGATCCAGCCAGCTCTCGCAGTTCATGGACCAGACGAACCCCTTGAGCGAAATCACGCACAAGAGAAGGCTCAGCGCCCTGGGCCCCGGCGGACTCACGCGCGAGCGGGCCGGCTTCGAGGTGCGCGATGTGCACCCGACGCACTACGGCCGGATTTGCCCGGTCGAGACCCCGGAAGGGCCGAACATCGGCCTCATCTCGTCCCTGAGCACCTTTGCCCGCATCAACGAGTTCGGATTCATCGAAACACCTTACCGTGTGGTCAAGAAAGGGAAGGTTTCCAAGGACACCCACTCTCTGTCCGCCCTCGAGGAGGAGCAGCACAAAATCGCCCAGGCCAACGCGCCGCTGGACGAACACGGCCGCTTCACCCGGGACCTGGTCTCCGCCAGAGTGGGCGGGGAATTCACGATGGTCCCCCCCTCGGAAATCGAGTACATGGATGTCTCTCCCACGCAGCTCGTCAGCGTTGCGGCCTCCCTGATCCCGTTCCTGGAGCACGACGACGCGAACCGGGCGCTCATGGGGTCCAACATGCAGCGACAGGCCGTGCCCCTCCTGCGCACCGAGGCACCCATCGTGGGCACCGGCATGGAGGAGGTCGTTGCAAAGGACAGCGGCGTCACCGTCATCGCCAAGCGAGACGGCATCGTGGAAGGCATCGACGCCACACGCATCGTCCTGCGCGTCACGCCCCCACCCAAGCAGAAGGGCGACCCCGGGGTCGACATCTACAACCTGATCAAGTTCGTTCGCTCGAATCAGAACACCTGCATCCACCAGAAGCCGATCGTGAGTGTAGGGGAC